>JAAFJK010000260.1 GCA_013298105.1 Cytophagales bacterium | reverse complement strand
TGATTTACTATTTTCAATAAAATCAAATACCATATCCCAATATTTAGTTTCTATAATTTTTCTAAGTACATATTCATCAGTAAAAAAATCATTGATTTTATACTTTTTTATCCATAATATGGTTATTTGAAAGACTTTATTTTTTTGAAAATGTTCTTTTACTTTGTCAATTATGAAGCTTTTAGAGAATAGTAAATAGTTAGTATTTTTTTCTAATAAAAATAAAAATGACAAATCAGAATTATATTGTAATAATTTGTTTGATATTTTCAAAATATTTACTTTCTCTTTTTCAAAATCAATATTATTGTATTCCAATGAACTAAGAAAATACTCTACAATATCTAAATTATTGGAATCATAACCCTCAGAGTAAATTATTTGTGTTATCATATCAAATATATTTTTCTTGTAATTTTTTGCTATCTTCTCTACAATTCTTACTAACATATTTTTTTTATTAGGCAAGTTTTTTATTTTATGAAAATCAGATGTTATATGTTCTATTAGCTTACTATACTTATTTAAATTCAAAAGAATCAAATAGTAATTTGTTATGTTTTGTTCATTATTTTTTTTATTATATTTATCAAAAGACTGTTCCAAGATGTGTTTTTCAATTTCCTCCTCCTCCATAACAGAACTCGTTTTACACTCTGCCGCCAATAAAATATCCTCCTCTGCTACATCAAGAATAAAAGTTTCCCTTTCATCTTGTGTATCAAACAAGGTTGAATAAAGTTGTACCATTTCCCTATAGGCAGGGTCATCTTTGAATTGTTCTAAAATAGCGTTTTTCATTGTGGCAATGTTTTTCCGTTTTTTTGCGCATACTCCACCAAATAATGGATTTGATATTGTTCATACATAAAACTGTATTGGTTTTCGCTTTCTGTGAGTATATTCATATCTATCGCAATACGCAAAAAATCCAATAAATCAGTAGGAGCTAAGGCATTTTGTGTATCTTTGGCAAGTGAAATGCTGTCTTTGCAGTCTTTTAGAATAGGCAAAATAAATTCATCTTTGTCCAAACTTGCATTGGCATTCGTAAGGCTGCGAGTTTCATATCCCAAATGACACAAAAGCGTATGAAATAGCAGTGCATCAAAATTGCCTCCACGTTGCTTTTTTTCTCTTTCATACAAATCAGCCATAAATTGCTTGATAATCTTGCCTGTCTCGCTGGGTACATTGCCTTGATTATTGATAGCTACTGTTATGAGCATTTTGAGCATCAAAGGATTGGAAGTAATTTTTCGCCAAGCGTCATTGTTTTGGATAGTTTCAAGTATTTTTGTTTTTACTTGTCTGCCATTTAGCTCCAAAAATTCTGCTATTTTGGCATTGCTGAGTTTTTGCAAATCAAAAACAGGCACTTTCCTACCTTGAAAGTCATCATCAAAATTGCGGTTATAGGATTGTGGGCGCGTGGAAATGATATAGAAATTATGGGGATAGTCTGTGAGTAGATTGCTTATCTGTGTATTGACTTCTGCCATTTGTGTATTGCGGACTTCATTCAACCCATCAAAAAAGAAATTGATTTTGCCTTTTTGCAATAGCTCCAATACAGCTTCCTTGTCCAAGTTTAGTTTTCTAATTGTTTTTTCTAATAGGTTTTCTTTTTCTGCAAAATCTTTCAAAAAGAAATGTACTGGAATTGGCTTTTGGTTATCGTTCAAAGCCTCTTGCGCATCTAACCAAGTCAAGTAGAATAACGTGGTAGTTTTGCCCATACCCAAATCGCCCCGCACTATCATTTTGCGTTCTGATACTTTGTTTTTTCGCAAATCGTCTATAGTGCCATCACGTTTTTCTACGATTTCTGTATCAAATTTTTCTTCGTTATATTCTTCATTTTCAGTTTCTTCTTCTCCAAAATCTATATTTTCAGTCGCAAATAAATCCATAGGCGCGAGGTCTTCGAGTCCATCAATATGCACAAAACCAATGCTATGTTTCTTGCTCCACGCTTTGTAGAGTTGTATTTGATTTTTGAGGTAGTCTGTCAAAATATTGGGGTAAAGAATAGGCTTTAATTCTTTTTTGAATTGGTCTGTGATGAATAAAAGAGCCACTACAAAATCTTTGATGTCTATGATGACCTGCGGAATATCATGAGAAGGTTCCATATTGCCATGCAGTTTTCCTTTGTGCGCAATGGCATTGCGTAAGTCGTAAGCCATTTTCATTTCTTTACCAAAAGGCATTTTTCTATGAAAATAGGAGGCGTGATAGATAGAAATTTTGGTGTTACTGTTTTTCTTAAAAAAATCGTACCTATAATTACTGCTTGAAAGCAAATTAAACCTTGTAAAAAATTCGTCTAAGCATATTTTTAGTTCACCTTCAATTTGAAAAGAGAGAATATTGTAGATGGTTTTAAGGTAATTTTCAAAAAGTTTTGTAGCCAAAACAGCCCTTGCCGTTTTGAGTTGTGTACCCGTAAAGTCCTCATTATTAAAGATTAAGGCGTTTTTGAACTCTGCAAGGTTGGGCGTATCGCTGATAATTTTTATAAACAGTTCTATAGCTTCATTTGCTTTGAAGTTTGGTTCGGTTTGTAATATATCTTTGGTTGCTGCCAAAATTTCGGATTTGATATTGTGCCAGTCAGTAGTCATAGTGTGTATTTGTTATTTGCAAAGATACATAAAAAAGGCTCATTTTTCAAAATTTGTAGAAGCAAAAAAGACCTTTTTTGCAGTCTTTTGGCAAAGAAGTGGCGACTTGAGTAAAAAAATGCCTCCAAACGCTGTAAATGGGGTTTGGTTGTTAATGTGTGGTTAAACAAACACATACCTAAAACTATTTGCCACTGCCTCCGTTTTTAATACAAAAGCAATCACAAAAATCTATCCTATATATGAAAAAGTTATTTTCATACCTAACGGTACTCGCAGTTTTATTTTTCTCAGTACAGACTGCCTCAGCACAAAAGGAAATTCGTAAGAAAGACCTCAAATCTATCAAACAGGCAAACAAAGAAGCCAAAAAACGCCAAAAAGAAGGCTGGTATGTGCCACCAGGCTCTATCCCTATGGCTAAGACGTTTGAGCAAGCCTGGGCGTATGAACTCGAGCAGACCGAGAACAACGAAAACAAATACATCATGGCTACAGGCTCTGCCACAAGTGGCACCAAAGCCGCCGCAGACCAAGCCGCCCTTACTGCCGCAAGAAACGAACTTGCCTCCGCACTCGGCGCAAAGGTTTCGGAGCTTATCCAAACCAAACGCGCCACAGACCAGATAGACCAAACTACTGCCAATACGTTGGACAAAACTGTATCAAACAGCAAAACGCTTATCCAAGCCGAACTCACAGGCGTAAAAATAGCCTACAAAGTCTATAAAGACGTAGAAGACAAAACAAACAACCGCAAAAACATCATGGCAGAAACAAAGATTTTTTACAACCAAGACGAAGCCATGCGCATTGCACAAAAAGTTATTCGCAAAGAACTTGAAAAAGAATCCAATGAATTGGGCGAACAACTTGATGACATTTTGGGAATCGGCAAAAACAAAAAAGAGAAAAAAGAAGACGATAGATAATCCCATAGCCCACAAGCCTTTCAACTCTTGTGGGTTTTATTTTACCCTTAATTTTTTTAGAAAATGAAAACTTGGTTCATATTAAGTATATGGCTCATTTGTACCTTGCCTGCCATAGCGCAAAAAGGCAAAAATAAACCTACGCGCGTAAGTGCAAAGATAGAAGTGCTGATGGAAGGCAACTACAGCAAAGACGCACTAAAGCAAAAAGCCATAGAAGCCGCAAGAATACAAGCACTCGGAGAGGAGTTTGGCTATGCCATCATACAAGGCATCAACACCCAAACCAAATCGCAAGAAGGTGGTACTGTCCTTACCCAAAATACACTCACAGAAGTATCTAATACGCTCGTAAAAGGTGAGTGGATAGAAGATGACAAGGGTTTTCCAAAAACAAAATTTGTGGTAAGAGAGGCAGGCAATGACCAACAAATTTGGCTACTTTGCGAGGTAAGCGGGAAGGCAAGGGCGATTACGGAAGCCCCCATTACATTCAAATCATTTACTTACAAGTGCCAAGAACCCGACAAATGCCCCACGACTACTTTCAAACATGGGGAAAGTATGTTCTTGTATTTTCAATCACCTATAAAGGGTTTTTTGAGTGTCTATATGCAAGAAAATGGCAAAGTCTATCGCTTATTGCCATACAGACAGATGCAAGGCGAATATGCAAGCCACGTGCCTGTAGAAGCCGACAAACCGTACCAGCTTTTTGCGCCCAATCATACTAATTATTTTGAGGGATTTCACATGGTTGATGAGTACGGACTTGAAGTACATCAAGATGGCACCCCTCTTGCCAATTTAGTTTTTGTGGTTTTTTCTACCAAACCATTCAGCAAACCTATCCTCGTGGCTGATGAGCAAGGTATTCTGACTATAGACCAAAAACCATTTCAAAATTGGCTCAATGAACAAAAGGGCTTAGATAAAGCCTTTCAATACACAAGACTTGCAGTATCTATCACAGAATAGCAGGCAAGAGTGGCGACTTTGGCGACCAGAGTCGCCACTATAGTTTCCAATACTACAAAAATTATGATAAGGAACGAGTAAAAAATAAGATGGTCAGGTTTTGTGCGATATTTTGGGTTTAGACGAGGCGCAATAGAAGCGCAAAGCGGTGTTTTGTAATGAATATTGCAACAAAGTATAAACACAAAAGATTAGCAAAATGTCCAAGTTATTTTTTACTCGTTCCTAAAACCTTATTTAGAATGATTTTAAATTAAGAAATACACAACAAGATTTTTCAACAAACGCTTAATTTTGTACCACGAAACGAAAACGAGCGATATGCAAAATCTTTTCAAAACTATTTCTATTTCTTACAAAACCGCCCCCATTGATGTCCGCGAAAAAATCGCACTCAATTCGACACAATGCCAAGCACTTTTGCAACAACTCCAAACCTTAGAAGGCATCAGTGATATGCTCGTAGTTTCTACCTGCAACCGCACTGAAGTATATTATAGCTCACCTACAGACCATACTACAGCTATACTTCAAATGCTCAAAGCCGAAAATATAGCCTCCTATTTCGAAAAATATACAGACATAGATGCCATCAATCATTTATTCAGAGTTGCGCTGGGGCTTGAATCACAAGTAGTAGGCGATGTACAAATCATCAATCAAATCAAACAGGCGTACCAACTTACGGCAGATGCCCAAGTAGCGGGACCTTTTTTGCATAGACTTTTACACACTATATTTTTTGCCAATAAAAAAGTAGTCCAAGAAACTAATTTCCGAAGTGGTGCCGCCTCCACTTCTTATGCCACTGTAGAGTTGGTGCAAGATTTGGCAAATAATATGCTCAATCCACGCATCTTGGTTATAGGATTGGGCGAGATAGGCGCAGATGTTTGCAGGCATTTGAAAGAAACTAAACTGTCATTCAGCCTTACCAATCGTACATTCAGCAAAGCCGAAGCGGTAGGCAAGGAATGTGAAGCGACTGTAATACCCTTTGAAAACTTGCCTACCGCCATAGATAATGCGGACATCATCATCTGTACCGCAAACGCAAAAACGCCACTGCTTACTCCAGCAGTCTTTCCTGCCAAAAACGTCCTTTCCTTCAAATACATCATTGACTTGGCACTGCCCCGAAGTGTAGCCCAAGAACTTGAGCAGACCGCAAGCATCATCACTTATCACATTGACCAAATCAACAACAAAGTCAATAGCGCACTCCAAAAACGACTTGAGGCTATCCCACAAGTAGAAAATATCATCAAAAATGCGATAGAAGAACTCCAAAATTGGGCGCAAGAACTTGAAATATCGCCCACACTCCAAAAACTAAAAAACGCGCTTGAGCAAATCAGACAAGAAGAAATCGCCCGCTATCAGAAAAAAATGACTGAATCCGAAGCCGAAAAAGTAGAGCAAATCACGCGCAGTATGATGCAAAAAATCATCAAATTGCCTGCCTTACAGCTCAAAGCCGCCTGCAAAAGAGGCGAAGCCGAAACGCTCATAGATGTCCTAAACGATTTATTCAATCTTGAGGGCATAGAGGTATAAAAAAATAAAACAATTTAAGTTTACACTTTCTTATAATCATAAATCATAGATTGCTATATGGAACACAAAGGACTTAGCCTCAATCTCAAGATTTGGCGACAAAAAAATAACAAGGACAAAGGCAAAATGGTGGACTACAAAGTAACAGGCATCTCGCCTGATATGTCCTTCCTCGAAATGCTTGACATTTTGAACGAACAACTTATCAAAAAAGGAGACGAACCTGTGGCTTTTGACCACGACTGTAGAGAAGGAATCTGTGGTATGTGTAGCCTATACATCAACGGCAGACCACACGGCACGTGGGAAGGCACAACTACTTGCCAGCTTCACATGAGGGCTTTCAAAGATGGAGAAACCATCTACATAGAGCCTTGGAGAGCAAAAGCATTTCCTGTAGTCAAAGATTTGGCGGTAGATAGGTCAGCTTTCGACCGCATCATACAGGCAGGAGGCTATGTATCCATCAATACAGGCGTAACGGTAGATGCCAACGAAATACCTATCGGCAAAGCCGTAGCAGATAAAGCCTTTGATGCCGCGACTTGTATTGGCTGTGGTGCGTGTGTAGCCGCTTGCAAAAACGCCTCTGCCATGCTCTTTGTTTCTGCCAAAGTTTCGCAACTCGCCCTCCTTCCACAAGGAAAAGAAGAACGAAAAATGCGTGTAGAGCGTATGGTAGCCCAGATGGACGAAGAAGGTTTTGGCGCGTGTACGAATACAGGCGCGTGCGAAGCCGAATGTCCCAAAGGTATCTCACTCGAGAACATTGCCCGCCTGAACCGCGAATATTACGTAGCAAAAGTTACTTCAGACAATCTTTAACGAAGTTTGAGATTTGAAGTAAGAGGTTTGAAATACTTTGATAACGACTTTAAAGAGTGGTAAAAGTTTATTTTAGTTTTACGCTTAAATTTATCACTACGTAAATAAAAATCCGTTTTTTATCTGCTCAATCCGCGTTATCCGCGTGCCTCTTTTGACAAATTAGTTATGTCGTTATCAAACTAAGAAACGAGTAGAAAATAAGGTGTCATTAATTTTGCACGATATTTTGGGTTTAGACGAGGCGCAATAGAAGCGCGAAAACAGGTTGCAACGAAACATAAGTGCAAAAGATAAGCAAAAAGGCAAGTTATTTTTTACTCGTTACCTTAACAAAAAAACCACTCAAACGAGTGGTTTTTACTTTTCAATCTTCTTTACTGGCTTTTTGGGCGTTCTAAGCTCTATTTCTGCCAAAACTGTTTTTAATTTTTCAGGTTCGGAGGCATAAAATCTATTTGCCAACTTCTTTTCAGGCGTAAGAAAAAATAAGAATAGGGAGGAAGCCGTTACGAGAGAAATGGCTAAAAGTTGTTGGTAATACAAATACATGGTTTTAGTATCTGATATGCGCATTTGTATCAGCTGTATCAGCAGGGTAGGCAAGTACAGATACACGCCTGTACGCATCATAGCAGGATTTGTTTCCAAAAAACTAAACTTACACCAAAGCGCACCCATAGCCATCATTTGCGCCAAAATAGCCAAAATACTGACAAGTGAAGCCTCCATAGCAGGTTTTTCGCCACCCGCGATGGCAGGCAAGTAACCCTTCAAAGCCACCAATAACTGTGTGATAGATACACCGATACAAAAAGCCACACTTGCCTGCAAAAAGACTTGAGAAGCCATCATAAAAGCGATGGCACACAACCCCAAACCGCCTAAATAAAGATAAGGTTGATACTTCATAGATTATTTAAGTTTGATGCTCAGTTCGGCTTGGGCAGGCAAGTTTTTGGGATTTTTTTTGATGATGATGTCATTTTCTTGCTGTTCAGCTTCTATTTCCTTTGCTTTCAGGCTTTTTACTTTGCGCTCAAAAGATATTTTCATGCGATACTCAAAACCCATTTGGCTTGCCTCGCTCAGGGCTTTTTCCATATCTACTTTGGCATCTTTGTCTGTACTTTTTTTAGTAGGCGTGAATTTGAGGGTTTTGCCTTTTTGGGTAAAATAGGCATGGTAAGGCACAAAAGTAGGTTCAGCTTCTTTCTCTGGTACTTCGCCCAACTTAAAGCCACCACTTGAGCCTCCATTCATACTTAGCAAATCACCACTTGCCACGATTTTGCTATAGGCTCGGTTCAGCGCATTCAAATCCTTAAAATCAAAGGAAATCTTAATTTCGCCACTGTTTCTTTTAATTACCGCATTCGATACGCCTTCCAATCTATTAAATTCAGAAGCGGCTAAGTCTATATTGAGTGTATCAAGCATCTCAAAAGGATTTTTTGGCGCAGCAAGCGTGTCAAAACGGACATCTTTCATCTGTGCCGAAAATCCGCGCATACCCCCCATATCTAAGGTGTATTGCATACTGCCTGACATATTTTTTTTGAAATAAATGTCTTCTTGTATCTTACAACTGCATAGCAAAGCGACTAAGCCTGCTATGACCATCAGCAAAGGATTATTTTTCATACACTTTTATTTTACGAAAATCTGTAGGATATGTTCATACTTCAAACCTCAAACCTATTTTTACCATTTTAAATGATTCAAAGCCCCAGTATCTACAGTGCGGAGATTGCGATAAATCATCACAATAATTGCCAAGCCCACCGCGACTTCTGCCGCCGCGACCGCCATGATAAAAAACACAAAAACCTGCCCCGCAGGGTCTGATTTGTAAGAAGAAAACGCCACAAAAAGCACATTGACTGCATTGAGCATAATCTCTACAGACATGAACACGATAAGCGAATTGCGGCGCGTAAGCACACCCACTACGCCTATGCAAAACAAAGCAGTAGCAAAGAAAACGTAATAATTGACAGGAATGTTTGCTATAACGTCTGACATATATGGATTTGTGATTTACGATTTATGGTATATGAATAAATTGACTTCAAACTTTAAAAATGTCTTTCTCCAGCTTCGCGTTTGCCGAGCATTACTGCGCCCACCATAGCCGCCAGAAAAAGGATAGAAGCAAGTTCAAAAGGCAATAAATAGTCTTTGTAAAGCACTTTGCCCAAGTTTTCTACTAAGCCAATTTGAGAATCGAAGCCTTCTTTTTTGGCTTCCATGTTGCTTACTTTCGAGAGAATAGACACCATCACTACCAGTAGTAACCCACCAGAAATAACGGCTATGAACTTCATGAGAGGCGGTTGCCCTTTCTCGGCATCTGTCTTCAAGTTCAAGAACATAATCACAAACAGGAAAAGCACCATGATAGCACCCGCATACACAATGATATTCACTATAGCTAAAAACTGTGCGTTCAATAGAATATAATGCCCTGTCAAACAAAAGAACATCAAGATAAGATACAAGACACTATGCACAGGATTGCGCGAGAAAACCACCATAAGCGCACTAAGCACTGCGAGCGCACTTAGAAAATAAAAGAGCTGAACTGCCATAAGTATAAATTACTGATTTTCAGATAGTTATGCCCTTGCCTGCCCTGATAGGTAGGCAAGGGTTTGTTTTAAGTTGCAAATATTTCAAAAATCTGTATCATTTCCTAATTTGTGGGCAAGAAATTAGTTTTTTTATTAGACTTCTTGCGAACCCTGCCCTCCCTCCATTTTTGAGGGATGGAAATTGACTTTCGCAAGAAGTCTATTATTTCTTTCACGTAATTCGTAAATCTAAAATCGTAAATCACTTCCCTGTCCCGACTGTATCAATTTTGATATTTTCGTGCGTATTTTGGCGTTTGAAGATTTTGAGGTAGGTAAGTTTTTCACGTTGCCAATTTGTTTCGAGATGTGGCTGTTCGGTTTCGGCAGGAAAGGCAAGCCCAAAGCTATGCGCAGTCCCTGTCCAATTCACGTGATACACAAGATTGCGCTTGGGCTGTAGGCGGATTTTGAAGTCAAGCCCTTTTTCTGGGCTGGATTTGCCTATTACACCCAAAAATAATTCTTGCGAATTGGCTTTATTTAGCTCAAATTCAGGTACAAAAAGTGTCTGATTCCGTAGCTGAAGCAAGGCGTGGATTTCTTGAAAGGCGATGTGTTTTACTTCGGGTAGTTGGACTTTTTGGGCGAGGTCGTCTAAAATTTGTGCCTCGTAGATTTCTCCATTTTTTAAGTGAATTTCGGCATCATAAACTGCGTGGCTTAGTTTGATTTGCAGATTTTTGTCTAATACCAAGCTACTTCGTATATCTGCATCGAGCTTGCCTGTGATTTGCCCAAAGTTCCCAAAACTGTTCAAGACCTTGCCTGCCTCTGTATTTTTCAAGATTACTCTGCCATCAAGCGTGATAAAATTTTCTTTTTGTGCATTCAAAATCCCCAAAAAACTAAGCGTGCCTCCAGCTATTTCTGTCATGAGATTGCCTGACTTCAGGGTTTTGTCTTTCAGGCTAATGTCGGCTTTAGTATTTTTGGCGTGGATTTTTCGGAAAGTAAGGCTATCAATGCTGAGGCGTACCTCTGCCTGTAGCTGGGCAGGCAAGGTAAAAGCATCGAGATTCAAATATTTGGCACTTGCCTCCCCTGCGAATAACAAAGGCTGTGCTTCAAAAAACACATATCCGAGCCAATTTTGTATTTTGCCTTTTGCCTGAAGGTCATTTGCGCCCCATTTTGTTTGAAACTTTTGCAAGGTCGCGCCCTCGTTTTGCAAAAATACTTGTGCGTTGATGTTTTGGTAGGAAAGGGGCGAGTCGCGGAATTTAGCCGTAACATCTATCAACTCAAGCTCACCTGTAGCTATGATTTTGGGGGCTTCTGCCACATCTGTATCGAGGTGTATTTTGCAACCTGCCAGCCCTTTCATATTTTCCCATTTTGGGATTGGATAAAATTCATACAGCGCGTTGAGGTCAAAACCCGCCTCGAGGTCGGCTACTATGTGCGGTTTTGGGGCGTATTGATACGTAAATGCGCCTTTGAATTTTTGTGTACCGAGCTTGCCTGCC
>JAAFJK010000663.1 GCA_013298105.1 Cytophagales bacterium | reverse complement strand
GAGGGGAATTTTAAGGGTTTGTACATATTTAAAATTTCGTTCATATTTTGCATCATTTAATCCTATTCCTACTTCTAACAAATAATAAAAACATTTAGGTAAAAATTTATCAACCTTTAAAAGTTGTGTACCATCTGCACCTTCAAAAAAAGGAAAATCTACATACTTGAATGTAAAAGAATGGTCGCCAAAAACAATTAAAGGTAAATCTTGAATAGGGTTTTCGAGATTGGTATAACCTGAAATAAATTGTTCTTTTTCTTGAGTAATAACAGGGTATTTGCCTTCTGGTAAAATTTCTTTATTGGGTACTTTTACTTTCTTTTCAACATTTACTAAAGCATTTTCAATCCTAATGGTGTTGTATTTAGTTTCAAATCTAAAAAACACCTTTTCTGAATTAAGCGACAACGCCTTATTAAAATCTTTCCTTGTGAAGTCTAATAAATCTGTGAGGTTGGCATAGCTTACAAAAGATTGCAGTTCAGTAGGCAAGGCAGGGGTTTGTTTTAAAAAATTTTGTTGAATGTAGTAGTTGATTTTAGTTTCGTTTTGTGGATTGTTGTTATCAAAAAGGGGCGTATTCATGACACGCTTTGCTTTTACGTTTTGCAATACACGACTATCGTCATCATCTGCTTCTACAGTTTCTACTTGCGCCCCTGCCAAATATTTGATGCCTTCGTTACCTTTTGAGCCGCTCCATTCATAGCCCAAAAAGCGTTTTTGCTCTGTATTGTCCGTAGGACTTTTTACTATTAATACCTTTTGCGGATTTGTAGTTGCAAGTACAAAATAATACAGTTTGTCTTTTTCTATAGCTTGTAGGTAAGCTATCAGTTCACGCTGAATTTCTTTTTCTTGTATTTGTCTTAGTTTATTTTCTTCTATTGTTATTTTTTGTGTTATTTCTTGAGCAGTAGGCAAAGGCGTTTCTTTAGATAGTTTTGCTTTGAGGTCTTTTTGTAGCTTGATGCGTTGTTTTTGATGTGTTTCTTTGAGTTTGTCAGCTATTTTTTGAAAAGCATTTTGGTATTCTTTGAATATATCATATTCAAGCAACGCCTGTAGGGGCGCAAGGTCATCAAATGCCAATAGCAAAGGCTTATAGTCTTCTTCTTTGATATTCAAGTATGCACAATATTGCGTAATAAAATGCGTGTCTTTGAATACAACTTCCTTCTCGGTATCATAAGGCGAAAACCAACCATTTACTCTTTCTTTGTAGTGTTTATATGGTGGAGGATTATTGTCTTTTTTACGCAAAAACAAGACTACAGTATTTGTACCTGTTTTGCCAAATGTTTTACTGCCAAATTCAGTAAGTGCCACAAAATCAAAATGTTGCAAAAGCATCTCACGAGTAGCTATGTGTACTGTATCGCTGTTAGAAAGTACAGAACTTGGTACTATAATACCTGCAACTCCCCCTACTTTAAGAAGTTGCTTGGCTCGTTCTAAGAAAAAGCATTGTATTTGATTATTTTTAACTACATCACTTACTTCGTTTATCAATTCAAATTGATTTTGTTCTTCCTCTTCCAAAGTTTCTAAAAAACCCTTGACAGCAAAAGGTGGATTGGCTACGAGTATATCAAAGCTATTATTTTGTATGCTTTCATGTTTTAAAAGCGCATCTGCATAACGGATTTGAATATTATCTTGGCTATACATAAATGTAGAAACTTTGGCTACTTTTGAGAGGCGATACTCTTTTTCTATGCCGTATATTTGACCATAATAATCTTGTAAAGTGATGTCGGGTTTAGTTTTTTCTATAATAGGTTTCATTTGTGCCGCAAGTTCTGTCAAAAAATGCCCTGCGCCACAAGCATAATCTATAGCTTTGGGTATGCTGTCGTTGGTTTGTACTATAGATTCCAAAGGTAATGATAACAAGATAAATTTTACTACAGGCATAGGTGTAAAAAATTGTCCCTCTGATTGTTTAATGCCTTTATCCAAAAAACCTTCAAAAAGGTCGCCTAAAAACTGTGTTTGTTGCTCGCCATTGAGTTGTAAATTTTCAATCATTTGTACCATTTTTCTCAAAACTACTACGTTTTGATAAAATAGTTTTTCATTATGGACATCAATAAAAGAAAAATCACTATTCGTAAAATATTTTTGGCGTTTGAAATGTCCCAATACAGCTTCTACTGTAGCATTGGGGTCTTTTTTAAAAAACTTGAACGCATCTATTACTTCGTCTTTTTTTACAAATGTGATTTCTTCTTTCATAAACGCATACATACCATTGGCATAGAGTTCTTCAAGTCGGTCTATAAATGAAAAATAATCATCTGAAGCAATGCCTTTCCAACGAAATTTTAAATCATGTGGATTGTGCTTTTCATCTACAATTTTCGCTAAAAATAAATTAACCAATTTGTCAAAAGCATTTTCGCGTCCTGATATATTGTGTTGTCGCAAAATAGTAGCAAAGGCGTGGTATTTATCTTGAATATCTTTATCACTTTCTATTTTTTTTAAATCTTGTAAAGTGTATGCTTTTTTGCCTACCGAATAGGCTTCCATGCTTTCCTCAAAAATACCTATTTCTGTATATTCTA
>JAAFJK010000554.1 GCA_013298105.1 Cytophagales bacterium | reverse complement strand
GCGCCCTGCGCCCAAGCTACCTGCAAAAGCTGTATTTCCTGCCAAGCTATAGATATTATCGGCAGTAGCAAGGACACGCGCCCTTGCCTGCCTTTCGTTCAAAGCGGGATGTTGCGCTCTTACCAAACCCACTACACCCGCCACTATGGGCGAAGCAAACGAAGTGCCGCTGTCTGTACCGCTTTGGGCTACAATACTCTCGCCCGGTGCGCAAATGTCGACACTTGCGTTGTAGTTCGAAAAACTCGCTTTGATATCCGCAATGTTGGTAGCTCCTACCGAAAGCACAAGCGCGTCATAAGAAGCTGGGTAGAAAAGACCTGTAGGCGCGAAAGTGGTAGAGTTGCCATCATTGCCTGCCGCCGCGACCAAGACTACATCAAAATCTTCTACTATACTTTCCAAAAAATCTAACTCAAGGGCAGAAGGTGCGCCCCTGCGTCCCCAAGACATATTCACTACTTTGCAGTTCGGCTGTGAGGCGGCAAGCAAAGTGCCTGCATAGCCTACAGTGTAAGATGTTGGATTGCTGTTCGGGGCGACTTTTACGGGCATCATCTTGCAGCCAAAACACACGCCTGCACTTCCCGCATTGTTATCTGCCTTGCCTACCGCTACGGTGGCTACGTGTGAACCATGCTGTAGCCCAACCCCTGTGAGGTCATTGTCGCCATCAGCCAAATCTCGATTGATGCCTGTAGTCGTGATGTCTTGTCCCGCCAAATCAGCGTAAGAAAGATTAAATTCGTTGTCTGTGATGCCTATGACCACATTGGCGTTGCCTTGCTGAATGTCCCACGCCTCGTATGCTTTGATGGTTTTGAGGTGATAAGCGGTAGGATTAGTGGGGTTTTGGGCTTGTGGGTCATTCGGTACATATAGGGCTTCATAATTGGTATAAATAGGCTCTGCATAAGCTATTTCAGGTAAATTGCTTAGTGTTGCTATGGTTTTGAAAAGGTCTTTTTCTGGGTTAAGTTCTATGAGGTAGATGTAGCCCAAACTTTTGCATTTTTCGCCCCAGCGCGGGTTTTGGCTTGCCTGCAAAAAAACAGGGCTGTTATCTTCGAGCATCGGTGTATGCTTCAGTATCCCGTACCTTGCCTGCGCTTCTGCCGAAAGGAATCTATCGGGGCGGTACAACTTGGCGGGGGTAGGCAAGGCGCGGGATATGGAAGGGTGGTATTTGATAGCTATGGTATGGGGCAAGACGTGGTTTTGCGCCCAAACTAAGGGAGAATAGCTTAAAAAAATCAGCAACAAAGCAGGGAGAATATTTTTCAATTTCATAAACATACTATTTTATATGCAAGATAGCAAAAAAACATGAAATTTTTGTATTCTCCAAAAGTTTTTGTGGTGGGAAACATACTGAGGCTTCTTTCAAGGTACAAATCTTTGATTGAACTTGAAGAAAACAAAACTTTTTTGGTGTTTCAAAAGTTTTTCTCTAATTTTGGATATGCAAAAAAAATGGACGTACAAGCCCATCCCCAGCCTTGAAAAAATCCGCGCCTTAGCCGAAGCTATCCAAATAGATGAATATTTAGCCACCCTACTCCTACAACGTGGTGTCGAAGATTTTGAAGCCGCCAAATCCTTCTTTCGTCCTATGCTTGATGCGCTCCATCAACCTTTTCAGATGAAAGACATGGACAAAGCTGTCGAGAGGCTCAACCAAGCCATTACCCAAAGAGAAAAAATATTGGTCTATGGCGACTATGACGTAGATGGGACTACCTCTGTAGCTTTAGTCTATGGTTTTTTGCATACTTACCACAAAGACATCAATTTTTATATCCCAGACCGCCAAAAAGAAGGCTATGGCATCTCAGCTGAAGGCATACGTTGGGCAAAAGACAATGGCTATAGTTTAGTCATTGCGCTGGATTGTGGCATCAAGTCCCACGACATCATGGAATATGCGCAGGCGTTGGAAGTGGATTTCATCATTTGCGACCATCACCTGCCCAGCGAAACTATGCCCAAAGCACTGGCAGTTTTGAATCCCAAAAGGGCGGACTGTAGTTATCCTTTCAAAGAACTCTCGGGCTGTGGGATAGGATTCAAACTGATGCAGGCTTTTTGTGAGCATAATCAGTTAGATGTCAATCGATTGTATGATTTTATAGACCTTGTGGCAGTGAGTATCGCCGCAGACCTTGTGTCTATACAAGGCGAAAATAGAATTTTGGCTTTTTATGGACTCCAAAAACTAAACAGCCAGCCCCGCATAGGACTGAAAGCCTTGATGGAAATATCGGGCTTTACCTCTGAAAGTGTCTTGAGTGTAAGCAATGTAGTCTTTGCGCTCGGACCGCGAATCAATGCTGTAGGCAGGCTCGGACACGCAGGAAGTGCTGTCAAACTGCTTATCACTGCCCATAAAGACGAAGCAGACGAATATGCTCGCCTCATAAATAGCATCAACACCGAACGCAAAGACATTGATGCCATCGCTACGCATGAAGCCTTGCAGATGATAGAAGCAGAAAATGCGGAAGGAACGCCAAAAAAAGCCACGATTTTATTCAAACCAGATTGGCACAAGGGGATTGTGGGGATTATTGCCGCGCGTTGTATAGATGTGTATCATAAACCCACCATCATTTTGACTGAAAATGACCATGTCATTGTGGGTTCTGCCCGCTCTGTGGGTGGATTTGATATGCACCAAGCCCTCGAAGATTGTGCAGACCTACTGCTACAATATGGCGGACATAAACAGGCGGCTGGACTAAGCCTAAAGCACGAAAACTTGCCTGCCTTCCGCGCACGTTTTGAAAAATTGGCAGCGCAAAACCTTACACCTGCTATGCTCGCCCACACGCAAGAGGTTGATTTGAAAATAGAACTCAAAGACATTACCGCCAAATTTTTTAGGATATTGAGGCAAATGGCTCCTTTCGGACCTGACAATATGCGCCCTGTGTTTGTGTCTGAAAACTTAGTCCCTGCGTATATCCAGTTGCTTCGCGAGAAGCACCTGAAGTTTCGGGTGCGTGCGCCTTACAACAACTTGTTTTTTGATGTGGTGGGTTTTGGTATGGGGCAATATTTTCAGGATTTGCAACAAGCCAAAAATATCCATCTCTGCTACACCATAGAGGAGAATTTTTTTCAGGGAAAAATCAGCCTCCAGTTACGTGCAAAGGATATTCATTTTGGATAAAAATCTTGCCTATTGAATTTTATGAAAAACACCTTCTTTCTTATACTCCTCTGCCTTGCCTACGTGCAGGCAGGCAAGGCACAAAATAGTGCCATACAATGGGCTTCTACAGTACTCTATATGGATTCGGAGTGGGCAGATATATATACAGAGAAGAAGCCACCCTACAAAGCTATCCAAGCACTTGGCAAGCCCAACTCAAAAATGGGGCGGTCTTCGCCTTGTGCTTACTCGCCTGCCTTTCAAGGCGAACGCAAAACCCAAAAAATCATCTTGGGTTTTGCGGAAACTATAGCTATGAAAGCCATTGTCATCAATGAAAATAATGATATGGGTAGTTTTCAGGAAATCAGTGTAGGATATTTGGACGATATAACCAAAAAAATCAAAAAAACTGAAAATTTAGAAAAGACAAACATTTACAAAAATTCCACGCCTTTAGTCCAAAAAGGCAAGGGACAATTATTTACTCTCGAACTCCCTAACCCTATAGCGCGTGTAAATTTTGTAGAAATCATCTTTCAATTCAAAAAAGGCGAGTTCCCTCAAATAGATGCTGTAGGTATTTTACAAGCATTGCCTATCCCAGCCATAACAATCAATGCCTTCAAATTTGAAAATGTAGCAGTGGAAAGACTCAGTGATGCCGTCAATACAGTCCACCAAGAAGTCGCGCCTTATGTTTCAAATGATGGAAAAACACTCTACTTTACGCGCTCAAATCACCCAGAGAATACAGGTATTTTAAAAAAACAAGATGTTTGGTTTGCTGAATTGGGCGATAGCAGTCAATTCAAAAAAGCCAAAAACATGGGAAGTCTAATCAATAATGACTTGCATAATTCTTCTTTCAATGATTTTGCCAAAGGAGAAAAGTTATTGATAAACAATGTCTATCTCAAAGATGACGCGGGCATGGAAAGGGGCGTTTCTATCACTACAAAAGTAAACAATGCATGGATATTGCCTCGAAAAGTTGTAATCAGGGATTTTTATAATTTGAGTAGCTTTTCAGAGTTTTTTATGACTGAAGATGCAAAAATACTGCTCATGACCTCCGAACTCAACGATACAAATGGCGGGAAAGACATCTATGTATCATTCAAAAAATCAGAAAATGAATACACCACACCCAAAAATATAGGCAACACAGTGAATACTGCCGCCAACGAAACCAGCCCTTTTCTTTCTGCGAATGGCAAAGTATTGATATTCTCCACAAGTGGGCATTTGGGTTTTGGTTCAAATGACTGTTTCCTTTCCTACCGCCTCGATGATTCTTGGGAAAAATGGAGTGAACCTATCAACTTGGGTGCGTGGATAAATTCGCAAGAATGGGAAGGTTATTTTTCTATGACTGCGGCAGGCGATTATTTTTATTTTTGCTCATACCATAATTCTATAGGCGAAAGTGATATTTTCCGCGTCAAAACCACCAAAAAAATGCGCCAAGCCCTCTTAGGAGAGTAGTGCTTCTGCCAAATGCAGGCATTTGATATTTCTGCCTTGTTTCTCAAGGTAACTTTGTATGTGTAGCAGGCAAGACACTTCTGAGCTGATGATGTAGTCGGCTTCAGCGAATAGCGCGTTATCTACTTTTTGCTCTGCCATCGCGGAGGCAAGGGCAGGAAAGCGCATACCGAATGTACCTCCAGCTCCACAACAAACCTCTTTATCGGGTACCTCAAGTAGCTCAAGCCCTTTGATGTTTTTGAGTAAGCGCGTGGGTGCGTCTGTGATACCGCACTCGTGCTTGCCTGCACAAGACATCAGGTACATTGCCTTGCCTGCCAGCTCTGCGCCATCTACGCGCTTGATACGCAAAACTTCAGTCAAAAACTCACTCAAATCCAACGCCTTGCGCTGAATCTGTGCATAGTGGGCAGGCAAGGTCTTGCCCAATAGCTCCGCCATACTTTTGCGTAACATACCGACACACGAAGGCGAGGGACAGACGATATAGCTCGCTTCTGTATTGAGGTCTTGCAGGCATTTTTGGGCTACTTCAGAGGCTTCTTGAGTGTAGCCTTGCTGATAAGCGGTCTGCCCACAACAAGTAAAGAGCGGGTTATAGCTTACTTCACAACCCAATCTTTCAAGGAGTTCGAGGGTTGCCTTGCCTACCTGTGGCGCGAACTGGTCTATGTAACAAGGAATAAATAACTCAACTTTCATGATTATCAGGGCTATAAATCTGCAAATGCGCCAAGCAAAGTTTGCAATACTGTTCGAGGGAATGGGTGGTTATTTGGTGGGCAATGGACTCTTGAGGAGAGTTTTCTAAGATGTCCAACACCCGATTTAATTCGGCTTCTATAGTGGTCAGGTTCATGAGTTTTACAGAAGGTCGAGCTTTGTGTGTAAGTGCCTTGAGCATCTTAAGGTCTTGATTGGTTACGGCTTCTTTGAATCGTGCTATAAATTCTACAAAAAACTTTTTATATAATTCGAACATTTCCGTTCTATATTCGGCATCTCCTTCAGCAAATTCTTCTACTGCTTCAAAATCCGCCAATACTTTGGTAGGTCTTTTTTCGGGGGCTACAAACCAATCGTAGGCTGTATGGGTTTTCAATTTTTGGTAAAGCGTTTCAGGCTCAAAGGGTTTGGCTATGAAGTCATGGATAAACAGGTCTTTGGCTTCTTTTTTGAACTCTGAAGGGGGCGTAGCACTTAGTACAAGAATAGGGATATTGGTATGCGTGCGTATGATTTTGGTGGCTTCATAGCCATCTATTTCAGGCATTTGAATATCCATGAGTATAGCGTGGTAAAACTTGTCAGGGGGGCATTGCAAGACCTTCTCTATAGCTTGCCTGCCATTCGAGGCATACTCGACCTCTATGTGCCAATTTTGTAGGAATCGCCCTGTCCATTTTTGGTTTAGTAGATTGTCTTCTACAAACAGTACACGCAATCCCATGAGTGAGCGAGGCTGTGGCATGATTTCTTTTTCTTGGGTTATGGTAACTTTTTCGGCTATTTTTACAGGAAGTTCTATCGTAAAAATTGTACCTTCTCCGAGATGGCTTTTGAGTTCAATGTATCCACCGAGCTTATCCAACATTTGTCTAACTGTAAGCAATCCTTTGGGCTGGGTTGTATGATTGGGCAGTGTGCCAAACAGCGTTTCAAATATTTTGGTAAGCATATCGGGTGCGATGCCTGTGCCTGTATCTTGAATTTTGATTTGTACTATGACATATTCTTGGATTTCTTGTGGTAGCACTTTTGCAAACACCTCTATTTGTCCCTGATGTGTATGCTGGAAGGCATTTTCAAAAAGTGCTTCTATGATTTGTGTAATGGCTATTTCGTGGCTATTGATTTCTTGCTGGGCGGGGATTTGGGCTATATTTAGATTGAAGGCTATGTTTTTTTCTGCACAACGGGCTTCAAATTTTATTTTTAGTTTTTGCAAAAGCTCAAAAATATCAAACGTTTGGTACGGTAGCGCAAAACCTTTTTGCGAAAAATCCAATACATCTAAGGCGTTTTCAGTGATTTGGGCTAAATGCTTCAGGGTTTGGGCTATTTTCTCAAGGTTTTCTGTTTGCTCAGGTGTAGGATTTTCGGATAAAAGTAAGTGCGCAAGCCCCAAAACGGCATTCAAGGGGGTTTTAAGTTCGTGGCTGATTTTGTGTAAAAAAGTAGCTTGCCTGCGCCTCTGCTCGTCCATTTCTTGTTTGATATGTATCAGTGCGTGGTCTTTTTCTTTAGTTTCTTGTATATTGACTGCAAAGGTCAAAACACCTACTATTTTATCACTTTCCCAAATAGGCATCATACGCACCTTTAGTACCATACCGAGCGGTAGGTAAGTGTCTATTTCGTGCAAAGTCTTGCCTGCCAGACAGCCATCATAACGTCTTTTCCAAAAAGCTATGGTAGCTTCATTGGCATTTACGTCCAGCACATTCTTGCCCTTTTCAAATACATAGCCAAAATTGGCTAAACCATCTTTTATGAATTTTTGATTAAACCATATCAACTGATATGCAGGATTGATAATCCATACGGATTCCTCTGCATTGTCAAGAATAGTTTGTAAATAATTTTTTAATTTTTCCATTTTTTTGGATAGCAAATTCTGAATGTGTGTAAGCGTTCATAATTAACTTTTTAATACAGCATTGGCAGGCAAGCGTTCAGCGAGGAGTTTTGCCCAAAGTTTGTAGCCTTTAGCGTTTAGGTGTACGCCATCATTGGTGTAGTTGTGATTGAGCTGATTATCGAGTAGAAAGTGCTTGTATAGGTCGAGGTATTTTCCACCCACACGCGCACAAAGAGCCTCGAGTTTTTGGTTCAAGGCTTGGATAGTGGTATTGTCGCGGAGGCGTTCGCCCTTGCCAAAATTGATGGGCAGGATACTCTGCACCCACACTGCCGTACCGGGCGCGTAAAGTTTTATCTCAGTAAGTATTTTTTCATAATCTTGCAAAATTTCTATTTGGGTGCGTCCATTGGCTATGTCCTCCCCACCCACATAGAGGTAGATTTGTTGGGGTTGCGGTTCTGCAATATCGCGCACACGCTTGATAAGGTCAGCAGTCATATCGCCTCTGATGCCTCTGTTTCGGATTTTAGGATTTTGCATGAGTTCTGCCCAATTTGCCTCCTCTATCAATCCATCGCCCATCATCACGATTTCGCGGTGTTGCTTTGGCAAGATTTCAAAAAGCTCTTTCCTACGCTCATGGTGCTGTTTGTTAGCAGTCAAGATTTCAGTTTGGTTGGAGTTTTTTAGGACATAATACGCTATGAAAAGCACCAACGCCAACACTACATTGGCAATCAAAGAGGCGTAAAATAGTTTTTGTTTCATAAGGCACAAAATTAACAAAAAAATACAAAAAAAAGCACAACCCCACAAGTTTCTTGTGAGGTTGTGCTTTTTGCCTTTCCTGCGTGTGGGCAGGCAAGGTTGGTTTAGAAATAAAACAACAAATTGATAGCTCCATTCAAGTTATCCAAGCCAATGCCTGTAGTGCTTGTGTTGAAATTGTTGGTATAAACGTCTGTTTTGAGGGTACGTACAGTGTTTCCAACGGTATCATAACTTTCGGTAGTAACAGAACCCTTGCCTGCCGTCCTGAGCGCGAAGCTATAGCCAAACTCGCCTCCGATAGACATTTTGGGCGCGAAAAAATATTCTACGCCTATGAATCCACGTACACCAAAGATAAAGCTGTTGCCAAATTTTTCTTCAGTTTTGAAGTTAGTTCCAGCTATATTACTTCCAAAATTATTTCTGTTTGGGGTAGGAAAGTCTTTTGAGAGGGCGTTCCCGTAGGTATATTTGTCTTTTTGCGAAGCATAACCAAGCATAGCTTCAGCTCCATAGATGCCTTGCAAACGTCCTGCACCACGTCTTTTCTCCAAACCAAAGCCAAGCAAAATGCCTGTAGAAGATGTATTGCGTGTGTCTGTTACGAACTGAACATTCAACGGGTCAGGTGTGAGCTGGTTCAGTACTACGATGCTTTTTTCAGTATTTCCGCCCACGTTGAGCTGAAAGCGGGCGCGGAAAGCGGTATTTTCATCTCTCATGATTTTGCCAAATAAAGCCAAACTATTGAAAGGATTTTGGGTGTAACCAAAGGCAGGAGAGCCATTGTTGCCTGCTTGATTGAAGAAGTTACCCAAGTAACTCAAAAATGGATTGGCAGAAATGCCCAATCCCCACTCGCCTGCTTCGGGCAAGATAGTGATGCCTTCGTTTTCGGTAGTAGTCAAGGTGCTATCTGATTGCGCAAAAGCAAACTGTACGCCCAAGAATAGGAGGAATGCTGTAAGCAATATTTTTTTCATATCAATAGATGTTTGATGTATTTTGTGTCTTTCAATGAATGTGCCACTTTGAATTTTAACAAAATAAATTACCACAATCTTTTAAATAGTAAACATTTCCCTTAAAAAAATGTTAATTTTGCAGATACATTTTCTCAAACGTTTGTAATTTTGCGAAAAACAATCCAATCATTTTTTAAACGCCTGATTTGTAATTTTGTAAGAAATTACCAAATCACTTTTTTAACATAACTATGGACTCTTACCCTTTTCAAGTCTTGTACGAAGATAATCACTTGCTGATAGTGAACAAGCCTGCAGGAATGCTCTCACAAGGCGACATCACAAGAGATGCCACATTGGGCGACTATGCCAAAGCCTATATTAAAGAAAAATATGAAAAACAAGGCGAAGTTTTTTTGGGTGTGCCGCATAGATTAGACCGCCCCGTAAGTGGTGCCATCATCTTGACGCGCACCTCCAAAGCCCTTGAGCGCGTTACGGGTATGTTCAGAGAAAAAGAAGTCCAAAAAGTCTATTGGGCTATAGTACGCAACAAACCCCAGCGCAATCACGGAAAACTTACACATTGGCTCGTAAAAGATGAATCACGCAATTTTGTAACCGCTTACAATTCCCCCAAAGACGGCAGTATGCGGGCAGAATTAAGTTATAGGACGTTGGGCGAACTAAACGAACACTATCTCCTCGAAGTAAGTCCTTTGACTGGGCGACCGCACCAAATCCGCGTACAGCTCGCGGCAATGGGTTGCCCTATACGCGGAGATGTAAAATATGGATACAGCAAACCCAATATAGATGGTAATATCAATTTGCACTCAAGGCGCATTTATTTCCTGCACCCTGTCCGCAAAACCCCTGTGATATGTGTAGCAGGCTTGCCTGCCCAAGAGTTTTGGGAGCAATTCCTGACACTTGACGACTTTGATATAAAAGACAAGGACTTAGAAAATTTGTACTAAAATGATACAAGACAACGAACTTTTCAACTCTGAACGCGCCCCCGAACCCGTAGGGCTATACCCTCACGCCCGCAAAGTGGGCAATTTACTATTCCTTTCGGGCGTGGGTCCCCGCGAGCGTGGCAAAAAAGAAATTCCTGGTGTAGTGCTTGATGAGGCAGGCAAGATACAAAGCTATGACATAGAAACGCAATGCCATTCGGTATTCCGCAATATCCGCTACATACTCGAAGATGCAGGCTCAAGTTGGGAGAATATCGTAGATGTTACGGTATTTCTCACAAACATGAAAGACGACTTTCCTACCTACAACCGCCTTTATGCAGAGTATTTTAAGGATAACAAGCCCTGCCGTACTACCATCGAAATCAATGCCTTGCCTACCCCGATAGCTATAGAACTAAAGGTTATTGCTACTTTTTAGCCTACAAACCAAACCATGCAAGAGAATGATGAGGACGAGTTTGTGGTACTTTCAGTTGCAGAAAGGGAGGTCTTGGAAGACATTATAAAAAAATATCTTTTGCTCCAAAATTTTGTAAATGCGCAGGGTAGGCGCATCAAGTTCTACATGACACAAAAATCTATTTGGATAAATGACAAACATTTACTGAAAAAGCACCCACGCTCACGCATTGTCCACGCACTTTTGAGAAAAAATGTGATTCAGCCTCACCACATAGTAGGCTACTGCATACACATCAATGAGGCGTATATTAACCAAATATTTGACCTCTTGAACAATGAAAATTGGGAATTGGTCATGCAGTTGTCGGGCGTTTGGGTGGACTGCTCGGCGCGTAACCAAAATGAATGATTTTGTATGAATCAACTCCAAATCGCCCTCACAGGGGTAGAGTCGGTAGGCAAAACTACCCTTACAAACGCCCTCGTACAACATTACAAGGCACAGGCAATGTATGAGTTTGCCCGCGAATACTTAGTCGCTAAAACTACATACACAGAAGCTGATGTAGTCAAAATAGCCGTTGAGCAAATAAGACGGCAGGCAATCCCGCCTACTTGCATGACTTTTTTTGATACAGAGCTTACTGTTATCAAACTTTGGTATGAAACAAAATACCAAACGCCCTTGCCTGCCCACATACAGCAAGCGTATATAGCACAAACATTTGATTTGTACCTTCTCCCTTATCCAGACCTCGCGTGGGAGGCAGACCCACAGCGCGAAATACCAGACAGGCAGGCAAGATACATACTTTTTGAAAAATACCAAAACGCCCTCCAAGCACTCCAACGCCCCTACGTCATCATCAGAGGGCAGGGGCAGGCAAGGATTTCTCAAGCCATAGAAGCGATTGATGCCCTTATCAGCCAAAGATAACTTTGATAACGACATATAGACTACTATAGAATTTCAATTTAAGTTGTAGTTATTATTTTGTTTGTAAGTAATTGATATTAAGATTATTACGCCGAATTTCTTTGCAAAAGGTATCTAAAAAAGATAGGTAAAAAAGGAGGCTTTTTTAGGAATTTCCGTACCCACCCACACATACAAGTTACAAATAGGCTAAAATAATCAAAAAATGCAGTTTAATTTTTTAGACCTTTTGCAAGAAAATTCTTTGTAAAATATTGATAATCAGATTTTTATAAGACTTATAATAACTACAATTTAATTCTGCTACTTTTCTTGCGCGGTTGTCGTCAATTAGCAAATAATCAGCTTGCATTTGCAAATACAATGTCATGGCATCTGTTTCGCCTTGTCCCAAATTGGAAGGCAGTTGCAAATTATTTGTATGTGTAACAGGCAAAACTTTATCCTGCAAATAGGCAATGAGTTTACCAGATTGTGATTTGTTTTCGACAATGCACTCATCAAACACTTTTTGAGGCACACGAACCACCTCAAACAAAACATCTAACAAATCTAAGGCTTCGCAGGTAGCCAACGCAACCAATGCAGAGGTATCAGCTATGATTATCATTTTGTAAATTGGGCTATTTCTTTAGCTATGTCTCCGGCACTGTATTGAATAACTGAAATGCCTTGTTGTGCGCACAAATCTAAAAAATCGTAACGATTTAGTTCAGCCATTTCACACGCCCCCCTGCTGAAACTTGCCCCTGTTGATACATACGCAAAGCTATTGATAGTTTGATTTCTCGCTCCACATCTTTTGTGGTGCGATTGAGAAAATATATTTCAGGAAGGTTTACTTGCAATGTCATATATCACAAAATAAAAAGATAGACAAAGTTATAGATTTTTTTTGATAAATACAAAACGTCTTGCTTATGTGGGCAGGCAAGGTAGTTTTTAACAAAGATTACATTGTATCAAGCAGTCATTTTCTATAGCTTCTTTTACAAAAGATATAATTTCTTCTAACTCTTGTAAATTTCCAGCTTCTTCATCAACATTATCATAAGCTAAAGACGCGACCATATCAAATTTTTGCTTGAAACGGTTTAAAAAGTCTAAAACTTTTACAGGCTCATGAAACGTACTTGCCCACTGCACAAGTAGCGCATATTTTGCTTTGTGCTCCTCTAATAAAGCCTTGTACTCTTCTTCGTCAAAATCTTCAGGGTCTCCATCAAAATCTGCCGATTCATATGCAAGAACTTCCGTTTTTACAATAAAATCAAAATCTTCTTCAGAGAATCCACCTAAAGAAATGATTTGTGAAATGTTTTCTTTGTTGAAGCCAAGCCAGCCCAACCTGTCAATTGAAGAAGATTTTTCTTCTTTCAATGTTTTACGATTGTAAGAAGAAATAGCATGATAAACGCCCATATTATTTTATTTTTAGGTTAAAATTTCATTTTAAAGTAACCTCACAAACAACGTTTCCAACATCAAAAATGCCAATGCGCCCACAAGCATATATTTCCAAAGATTGACTTGCAGGTTGCGGTCGCGGAAATCTTGGACAAGGTTTTTATTCTTTTGAATGTCATAAATCTGTACGTTCTTTTGCTTCGCAAACTTGTTTTGGAGCGTTTGCGCAGTATAAAAATCCATTTCCGACTCCGTTTTGTCGTAATTGAAGGCAAGCACACCTTCCTGCTTTTTGTCCAGCATCAGCTTGTAAAAACCTGCTGTCAAAGCCTGTTCAGGCATTTCAAACACGAGTTCATCGCCTACGATTCGTTGCGAAGGTACAATTTCCGTTTTATCTCTTACCAATTTATAAACATTACTTTTCGAAGGCTCTTTGAGGCGCACTTTAAACGTTTTTTCTTGAAAATTGTAGGCAAGTCTGTCCTCGCCTGTTTTGCTCAAAGACGCGATTTTATACATCAAGGGTACAAACAGTGCGTGTTTAGGCAAGGCTGTATGTGTGGTATTCAAAGGGGAAGCACATAAAAATACCTTGCCTGCCCCCACCGCAAAGCGCGACAAAAAGGGTCGGTTATTTTTAAAACGCATCAAATTCTCGCCTGTATCTGCCCAACGCAAAACAGCATTGCCGTAAGGCATATTCATATTCGAAGGCACGCGCTCAAACATTCCACGAAAAAACGGACTTTGCGACTCTATCAAACTCAATTCGTTTGCCCTGCCTCTGCCCAACGAGTCGTTTTTTTGGACTTGTACGCCTGCTATAGAAAGGCTATTGAGCAAACCATTCAAGCCCTGCGCACCTTCTGCGGGAGGGAAAATAACGACACTACCGCCTTTGCGCACCCTTTCCTGCAAAATTTGGCTTAATTCGCCATCAGCATTTTGCACGCCATCAAGAATTATCAACTCAGCCGTTTTCAGGCGGTTGTAATCCAAGTTTTTCACACTGAAAGACTGCAGTTTAAAAACACCTTCATTGCTATATACATTCGGAATGTAGCGCGAGGGCGCATTGTCGGTAAGGTGTACGATTTGAATGGTAGGCGAGGCATTGAGTACGAAATAATAGTCATTATCAAATGTTACAGGATAATCTTCGAAGCTAATTTTTGCCTGTTTCAGTCCTTGCCCATCAGTCGTGAAGCTAAATTGTGTAGTTGCTGAACCATTGGGCGCGATTTTTACCGAAGTGGTCGATACTTGTTTTTCATCAAGAAATAGCTTTAAAAGCAAATTCGGATAGGCGTCTAAGCTAAAACTTTTCAACCGCACATTGATTTGGTTGCTTTCATTTGCTTTGATAA
>JAAFJK010000794.1 GCA_013298105.1 Cytophagales bacterium | reverse complement strand
CTACAAATACTACAGGCGAATACGAAAACGTGCCATCAAAATCTACTTGGCGAAGTCTATAATAACCGTTATTTTGGTTGATGGTGGTTAGTTGATAGTTGTTTGAGGTGTTTGAATTTCCTTTTCCATCAATAAAGGCAATAGTTTTATAGGTTTGTGCATTCTCGGAAACTTGTATCTCAAAACCCTTGTTGCCAATTTCAGAGGCAGTTGTCCACTCAAGCCTTACCTGCTCTGTCTGCTCTCCATTCAACCCTTCAACCCTTTCACCTTTCAACCCCAAAAGTGTAATAGGCAATGCCCCTGAAGTAGAACCTATGATGAATTCACTGAAAGAGCTATTGGTAGGCGAGGAGAAGGTGATTTGTTTGGTAGTGTTGCTTGCGCTGTTGGCACTGCCAATTTGTGTCCATGTCCCGCCTGCGTTGGTGCTTCTGTGATAAAGTTTTAGGTTGGTAGGTGTGGTTTCGTCTGCTGTGAGAATTCGATTGCTAGCGGGGATTTGAAAACGTATAGAGCTAAAAATAAACCCTGCATTGGTACTACCAAAATTGCGCACTACCCAATAACAAGACGTGGTAGCATTGGGTACAGTCGTATTTTGGTGAGGTGTTTCGCCTGTGATTTGCGAGATGACGAGGTCGCCATTAGGAATGGGAGAAGATGCGAAGAAGTCAAAATCTATCTCCATATTGGTAGTAGTCAAATCTACTTCACTACTAAAGCTCAAACTTGAAACAGATACAGTTTTGCTTACCCCCCTGCCTACCGAAACAGTAGAAGCGGTACGAGTAGCACCATTATTCAAAGTACCGTTATTACCCCCTATGGCATCTATAGCATTGCCTGTGGTTTCATTGAATTGATAATACGCCACAAGTCCTGTTTCTGCACCTGAAAGGGTAAGGTGCATACTTTCACGGATTTGGGCTTGAGTGCGGGCTGTGTTCCATACTTTTACTTCGTCTATATTTCCAGTGAAAGGCTCCACATTGCTACCACCCGCAGAACCGATATTAAATGGTACGCCTGTGATAGCTGATGAGCTTGCAGTCTTTGCGGTAAGGCTAACACCATCTACGAATACCTCTATTGTGGTGCCACTTTCTACTATTGTTATATGATACCATTGATTGGTGGTAAATATGGGCGTATATGCCCAATTAACTACACTACTTCCATCGTACAATTCTATGGCATTTCTTGAGCCTGTCATGTGATAACTATAGCGTGTGCCTGACACTCCCCCACCATTCCTGTTAGAAATCATACAAGGATTGTAACCTGATGATGTGTAAGTAGGTCTTACCCAAAATTCAATCGTACCGTCTGCAAATTCAAACGCCGCATTGTTTGGAACGCTTACGTTATTATTAACAAAATCCATCATATTGCCCCTCACTCCGCTTGGCGTGGCATTGATGATGCGCCCACTGATAGCGAAATCATACGCCGCTTCGTCTGGATCATCATTGTTGATGGTAATGGTAGCGTTTTTTGTACCTAAAGTGGCAGAGTTCAGCGTAATGGTAAAAGTAGCAGAACCACCTGCCACGATGCTCGTGGGGGCTGTGCCTACAGTGAAGTCTGTAGTATTGGTATTGCTGATAGAACTAATATTAAGTGTGCGCAAACCTACGTTTTGGATAGTGAAAGTCCGCACTATAGGCGTGCTAACAAGTGTAGCTCCAAAATTCGTATGGTCTGCAAGCAAGGGCGTAACATCTCCTTTCGGTATATTTACGCTGTTGCCTTGTAGGTTGATTTCGGGTGCGATGGCTGCACCATTTACCCAATTAGAAACCGTACCCGCACTGAGCGTAAAGTTGGTAAGCGTACCATTATTATCTCCACCTGCTACATCAGTCAAAGTAGTAACACCTGTATTGGTAGCATTTGCAACGCCATGATTGAATTTGTAGTAAGCCACCAAACCTACTTCATTGCCTAAAAAGCCCATATTCATAGCGGTATTTACTTGAGTAACATTCAGGGCAGTATTCCAAACCATTACCTCGTCCATATCACCACTAAAGTAATTACCATCAAAATCTCCTTGCCTGCCAAGTGTAGTAACAGCACTTGCGCCACCCGAATTGATAGTGGTATGTCCTGCAGTGGTACTTTGCCCTACCTGCACACCGTTGATATAGAAAGTAGTAGAAGGAGTACTTTGGTTTACTACCACCGCTACGTGTGTCCAAACATTGTCTGCAATAGTGCCAAATCTTGGGCAACTTCCATAACTTGAATTACTCCAATAACCTAACTGATTGCTAAAATCTACTGCAAAGCCGTACCCATAATTTCCTTTGAGCAAAATGTTATCAAAACCACCTACATTTAGACCATTGGGCTTTATCCAAGCAGAAAGCGTAAGTTGAGTGCTGATATCAAGATTAGCATTGTAAGGAACACTTACATAATCTCTGTTAGGAAAGCCTGTGTAGTCAAAGTTCAGGGCATTGTTGGCATTGCCACCCACCCAGTTAGAAGTAGCTCCAATGCGTGCAAAATTGGTAAGTGTGCCATTGTTTGCCCCACCCACAGCGGTAGCAAGGTCGTCAAGTGTAAGCGTAAGGGCAGTATTATCTGCACCTCCCACGCCTTTGTTGAAATTACAATACACGACAAGACCACTTTCTGTACCCAAAAGTTCGGTTGTCATACCACTTTGGATTTGAGCTTGGGTGCGGACTACATTCCAAAAGCGGAACTCGTCCATACTACCATTAAAATAGGAAGCCCCTCCTGATTCAGAACCTAAAATGAGTGGAGCTGTGCCTGCCGTACCAATAGCCCCTGTAACATTTTCCGTACCTATCACTACGCCATTTCTGTAAATAATTTTTTGTGTACCATTATAGACTGCCGCTATGTGTACCCAACGATTTAGATAATCACTTGGCGTAATAACTACATCTAACTCTGAGTAAGTGCCACCCACTACCAAGCCAAAGGACAGATAAGTAATTCCCGACTCTCTTTGAAAAGAAAATAAATAGCGACCTGTGCCACCATCTTCTTTTCTGATAATGTCAGCGTATGTACCGTTAGTGCTTGGAATGTTGGTAGCAAAAATCCACGCTTCTAATGTGATGTTAGTAGAAGGTTTGAGTGCCGCATTATGTGTTATCGTAACATAATCGTTCGTACCATCAAAACTTAGGGAATTGTTTTGCGCGTGGGCAGGCAAGGCAAAACTTAGCAGCAGTAGGCTCAAGCCAAAGGCGAAGCCCCCTAATCCCCGAAGGGAAGCCCCCCAGCCCCCGAAGGGGGAGAGAGAAGTGAAATTTTGTTGTTTTGTATTTTGTTCCATGATAAGGAGTTTTTTTTGTTTTTACTTACGCAAATAACACTCGAAACGCCAAAAAAGCCTAAAAACCTACCCCTACAAAAACCCTCTCCTTAAAAAATTTATATTTTTTATTTAAATGTTTATATAAAAAGCCTGAAAAAGCCTCAAAAACAGCCATGTTTTTTTGAGGTTGTGATTTTTTTGAAAATTAGATTTTAGGTAATAAAAAGAGGTTTTTAGGTAATGCTAACACATTGCTAACACCCCTACAAACACCATGACATTATAAAATTTATATTTTTTATAGGTAATGTCATATTTTTGAAGAGCAAGGTCATAAAAAAAACTTGCCTACGTAGGCAAGGTTAGGGGTTTAGTTTTTGTCTTCTGCTGTTCAGGTCTTAACTCTTTCGCTTGAATATTTTATGTAAGTTCGAACTCAAGGTAAGCATATTCTTGCCTGCCCGCTGTGCATACGTACCACGCGCAAACCCAAACTGCCAACGTGGTGTCTGCCAACGAAAACCAAACGAAAAACCTCCACGCATCTCTCGAGCCGTAAGGTGATTGTAACCCAAAAGCACTTGGATATTTTTGCTCAAAATCAGTTCAGTTCCTACTACAAAGTGTCGCAAAAGTTTGTCACCCCATGACTTTTTGGGTGGGATAAGATTGCCATTGGCATCTAATTGTGTACTTTGGGCGGGGTCAAGATAGACTATATCCCAGCTGTACAGGTGCTGTAGCGTAAGCGAAAAACGCACAGGCATATACAAAGGCTTGAAAGAAGTCCCTAAGATTATATCGAAAGGAAGTCGCAGACGTTCAGAAGTATAATTATTCAGTGTGAAGCCTAAGTTTTTGATAGTGAGCGCGATACGCATATCTTTTTTGGGGTGTTCGAAAGTCCCTCCTATATCTACAGCCAGCCCCATGGCATTGTAGCCTGCTATGCTTGAGCCTACCCACTTGAGCGTACCACCGTAGGTAAAATACCGTTGTTTGAAGTTTTTAGTAACCCCAAAAGCAAAATCATTTGCTTTGAAAGTACCATCTTGTATGCCATTGGGCAAAGTAAGGGGCATTTCGCCATAATTCACGACCTGTAAACTAAAACCTACTAAGCCCACTTTGGGCAATTTGGGGGTATATGCAAAGTTGAATACATCAATACTTGCCTGCCAACGCTGATAGCTAAACCCCGCCCAGCCCTGCACTGTATCGCGCAAAAGTGCGGGATTGGCTTGAAATCTATTTAAATCACCTTCTTGTAAAGATACATTCACACCACCTACCCCCACAGTACGCGCATCGGCAGGCAACCGCAAAAAAGCAAAACTTTCCCTTCCGCCCACTTGGGCAGGCAAGGAGAGGATTTGCAAAAAAGAAACAACTACAAGGAGAAAGCGCATAAAGAAGACAGACAAGCAGTAAGTCCACAAAATTACAATCTTTTTAGTATAAAACCAAAGCGATGTCTTTTGTCAGTAGTAGTCCTGCATTTTTTTTCATATTTTTCTTCTTTCCGCTATTTTTTATGGTTGTCTGACAATTTTTGTGGAAAAACATTTTTTGAGCAAGTTCGGATTTAAGAAACGCCTTTTTTGCTCAATAGGATAGGGTTTTAAACCCTATCCTATTGAGCAAAAAAAACTACCACAAAA
>JAAFJK010000094.1 GCA_013298105.1 Cytophagales bacterium | reverse complement strand
ACTGTGCGCCTTTGGCGTAGCGGTCGCAGACCGCAAAACCTTTGCATTGAAGTTGGAAACTTCAATGAACGTACTATTTTTAATTTTATGGATAGACTTAAACGAACTGGGGTCGAAAAGTGCAGTAGTGAAACGTGTGTAAAATAAAAGCCTTGCCTGCACTTTTCAAACACCAACAACGGCGGAAAAAATATTTTGTTGATAATCAATTATTTATTTGTTTTTCAAATTAAAAAATATAAAATGTAAAAATATTTTCAAAAAAAAGAAAACAATTTTTTAAGAAGCATTGTTATATATACAAGTAGCAAAGCTATTTCATAAAGAGTAAAAAACTAAACATTGCGGTAATATCAAAAAAGCCTTTTACTTTGTAGAAGGCTTTTTTATTTGTATAATTTTACCTATCTTTGCCAAAAAAATAGACAACGCATGGATTTGTTAGAAGGCTTGAACACCCCACAGCGCGAAGCAGTATTGCACACCGAAGGACCTATCATGATTATCGCAGGAGCAGGCTCGGGCAAAACCAAAGTACTGACCAACCGAATAGCGCACCTGATGCAACAAGGCGTAAATCCGTACAACATTCTCGCGCTTACATTCACCAATAAAGCGGCAGCCGAAATGCGCCACCGCATCGAGCAAGTCGCTGGCAATGATGCCAAAAGCCTTTGGATGGGTACATTCCACTCCATTTTTGCACGTATCTTACGCATAGAAGCAGATAGATTGAACTTTACCTCGAGCTTCAGTATCTATGACACAGAAGACTCGAAAAGTCTCCTAAAGTCTATCATAAAAGAGCGTGGACTTGATGAAAAAAACTACAAGACTGCCACAGTCTTGGGGCGCATATCGATGATGAAAAATAGGCTCGTGTCTTACAAAGAATACCTTGCCAATCCAGCCTATTATGAAGACGACCGCGCCTCCCAACGCCCAGAGGTAGGCAAGTTGTATGAGCTGTACCAACGCCGAGCGTATAAAGCAAACGCAATGGACTTTGACGACTTGTTGTTTTATACCAATATTTTGTTGCGGGATTTTGCGGAAGTAAGAGAAAAATACCAGCAAAAGTTTCAGTATATTTTGATTGACGAGTTTCAAGATACCAACCTTTCACAATACTTGATAGTGCGCCAACTTGCCGAAATGCACAAAAATATATGTGTGGTGGGCGATGATGCCCAAAGCATTTATGCGTTCAGAGGAGCAGACATTGAGAATATCCTGAATTTTCAACGCGACTATGCGAATACTAAAGTCATACGTTTAGAGCAAAACTATCGCTCTACAGGCAATATTGTGAATGCCGCCAATTCGCTTATTGCCAAAAACAAAAATCAATTAGATAAAAACGTTTGGACTTCAAATAACGAAGGAAAGCCTGTCCAACTTATCAAAACTGTATCAGACACAGAGGAGGCAAGGTGGGTGGGTGATAAAATCTTTGAGGAGAAAATGAACCAAACTCTCCGCAACAAAGACTTTGCTATCCTCTACCGCACCAATGCACAGTCCCGAAGTTTTGAGGAGAGTTTGCGCAAAAAAAATATCAAATACCGAATCATAGGCGGTCTTTCTTTTTACCAACGCCGAGAGATTAAAGACCTTATAGCTTACCTGCGCTTCACTATCAATCACAATGACGAAGAAGCCCTAAAGCGTATTATTAACCTACCCAAACGTGGGATAGGCGACTCTACTGTAGATAAACTCCGCGAGCTGGCAGAGCATCATGGACTTTCGCTCTGGCAAGTAGTCGCAGATGTAAAAAGCTATCTGCAAGGCAGAAGTACAGGCGCGATAGATGCTTTTGCAGACTTGATAAAAGAGTTTGAATCGTGGCTGGAGATAAAAGATGCCTACAAAGTAGCCAATGAAGTAGCCAATAAATCGGGTTTGCTCAAAGAACTGTATGAAGACAAGAGCATCGAGGGACTTTCACGCTACGAAAACGTACAAGAACTCCTCAATGCTATCAAGGCTTTTGTGGATAATCCTGACAATGAAGACAAGTCGATGGGCGCGTTTTTGCAGGAAGTTTCCCTACTCACAAATGCAGACGAAGATGACGAAGGTGATGATGACAAAGTTACGCTCATGACGATTCATGGTTCTAAAGGACTTGAATTTCCGTTTGTGTTTGTGGTGGGTATGGAAGAAAATCTTTTCCCTTCTACTATGATGCTGGGCAGTATGAAAGATTTGGAGGAAGAAAGACGGCTTTTTTATGTAGCCATTACCCGCGCCAAAAGCAATCTTATCCTTACTTACACCACTACGCGCTATGTTTTTGGGAAATTACAAAACTATGAACTCAGCCGTTTTGTGGGTGAGATAAATCCAAAATACCTCCAAAAAAACAATGAAAAGCCTGAAAGGTCAGACTCAAGTGCTTCATTCTCTACACTTAGAAGCCTCGTAAGCAATCAGAACCGCACCACGCAATACACAAAAATACAAGGAAACAAACCCACAGATACGAATTTTACACCAAGTCCTTCCAACTTGGTGGTAGAGGGGGCAAGGGTAGAGCATAGCAAATTTGGGGCTGGCACTGTCAAAAAGGTAGAAATCCTCAGTGGCGACCGCAAAGCTGTCATAGCTTTTGATGAAGGGGGCGAAAAAACTTTGCTTTTGAGCTTCGCTAAACTCAAAGTATTGTAAGAAATATCCACTGCCTTGCCTGCCCGCTACGCACAGTGGGCAGGCAAGGTTGTTTTTATCTTGCCTGCCATGCGTACCAAAAATCCAAACAAAAAGCGTATTTTTGCTCTTTGTATTAGTTTTAGTCAGACTACTGTACAATTTCAATTTAAGCCTCTAAAATTACTAAAAAGTGAAAAAATGTAAAACTATTTTTCTTTTTTTATACGTTGTCAATGGTCGAAGACCTTGACAAGCGTACAAAAAAAGAAAAATAAGCGGGTTATTTTTTATTTTCAACGCTTGTCAAGGTCTTCGACCATTGACAACGTTAAAAATAAAAAATACGAAATAATAAATTGTACAGTGGTCTGAGTTTTGGTATAATTGGTTCTTAAAAAGGGTTCTTCGAAAGTTATTGCGGAACTTGAAATATGAGGGATTGAAAAAGTAAGTAATGTTGCTTCAACCCGAAGGGTTGAAGCTCTCTAAAAATCAGACACCCGCAATAACTTTTTAAGAACCAAAACGGTTTTCCAAAAGTGGCGTTTGACTTTGTGAACAGCCGTTTAAACCTTTCCTTGCCTACCAAGTCAAAGGGATATGAGCCAAGAAATCCAACATTTGTATTTGCGGGCGGGTTGGGGCATTGCGCCTGATTTGATACTTTCTTTTGAAAACCAAAATCTGAAACGCACAGAAATTGTCAAGCAGTTTTTGAAGGCTTCTGCCCTGCCTCCTGCGCCCCTTTTGGTAGAGGAAGGCGATGCGCCTACGCTGAAAGAAGTCGCTGGCTTATCCAAAGAAGAAAGACGTAAACTTTTGGGCAAATCTCAAAAAGCAGTACGCGAACTGAATGTACTTTGGTACAATGAAATGTGCAAAACTAAAGCCGATTTGCGCGAAAAAATGGGACTTTTTTGGCATGGACATTTTGCGTGCCACCCCAGAAATATTTACCACGCCCAAAAATACCTCCATGTATTGCGCACACACGCGCTCGGCAAATTTGGCGACCTTGTATTGGCGATAGCCCAAACGCCTGCTATGCTCCTTTTTTTGAACAATCAACAAAACCGCAAACTAAGCCCCAACGAGAATTTTGCCAGAGAACTCATGGAGCTTTTTATGCTGGGGCGCGGAAACTATACCGAGCGCGACATCAAAGCCTCTGCAAGTGCTTTTACAGGCTGGGGGGTGGAAGGTGATGACTATATTTTTCGAAAACGCCTGCATGATGAAGGCGAAAAGACCTTCATGGGCAAAACAGGCAACTGGAATGGAGAGGACATTATCCGCATCATTTTAGAAAAACCTGAAACGGCACAATTCATTGTCCGAAAAATATACCGCTTTTTGGTAAACGAACATACACCTGACGAATCAAAAATCAAACAATTAGCTCAAAAATTCCAAGCCACTGGTTATGATATTTCGGCTTTGTTGGAAGATATTTTGAATGCTGAATGGTTTTATGACAAAACAAACATAGGGGCTAAGATAAAATCGCCCATCGAGCTTTTGGTAGGTATGCAGCGACAGTTTGGATTGGAGTTTGCGGAAGCAAAATCCCTCCTTTTTGTGCAAAAAGTATTGGGGCAGGTATTGCTTTTTCCGCCCAATGTGGCAGGCTGGGCGGGGGGTAGAAATTGGATAGACAGTAGTTCTTTGCTTTTTAGGCTACAGTTGCCCCAAGCCATTTATCAAGCCCAAGAAATTTCTATCACTTCAAAAGATGATGGAGATGTGAATACGGCAGATTTGGTAGATAAGCGTTTGAGGCGTTTGCAGGTAAGTTTTCAATGGGAAGGGATTGAGAAATTGGGCAAAAACCGCCTCTTTGATTATCTTTTGCAAAAGCCAAATACTACCCTAAAAAACGCACTCGCGCCCCTGCAAAGTGTGCGCGAACTTGCTATAGCTATCTGTGCTACGCCCGAATATCAACTGATGTAAAGGAGGTTTGAAAAAAACGGTTCTTTGAAAGTTATTGTGGGAGTCCACCATATTTAGCACCACGCATTAGTGGTCAGTCTTTCTTATTTGTTCGCGGTCTTTTTTTCGGACCCGCAACCGCAAGCGGATTGCCAACCGAAAAAAACGAATAATTAGCAAAGACTGACCATTAGCTAAACAGGGGATTCTTACAGAATTGCTATGCGAGAACTTTTGAAGAATCAAAAAACTTACCTATCACATGGAAAGTTAGGAACAAAAAGAAAATAACATCATCTTTCAGCTTCGTTATTTTCATCTTTTTCCCTTGCTCAATAGGATAGGGTTTAAAACCCTATCCTATTGAGCAAGGGAAAAAGATGAGTTTATTTAATTTTCGTTACTTAGAAGTTTAAAAAATAACCGTTCTCTGACAATTTTTGTGGAAGTACCCAGTTTGTCATTGTGAGCAAAGCGAACAATCTCGTGGTTCGCTCAGGAGGACAAAGTGCGCCCTTTTTCCCCTCCACCCTGCCCACGCTACGGCTTATTCCCCAAGATTTTATGAAACAATACGCCCTCTTTCAGTGCGTAGGCGCAAGCAATAATATGCGAAGGGTTTATTTTTTCAATAATAAATTTTATCAATGCCATACCCACTACTATCATATCTGTCCGAAGCTCAAGCATTCCTTCCATCTCTTTTCTTTCTTGGTAAGAGGCAGGAATAAGTTTCTGATAAAGTCTGTAAAAATCATCTTTGTCTATGCGGGCGTATTTTTGGGTAAGTTCGCCATGCGCATCTATCAATTTTGTATCAGGTTCAGGTTGCAGATATTCAGTCATAGCTACTACAGTTTCAAATGCACCTGCCGAGCCTATGAGCATTTGGGGCGAGTACCTAAAAAGTATTTTGGTAAGCTCAAGTAGGGCTGTTTCTAAGTAAATCTCTAATCTGTATAAGTCCAACTGCGTGATGGGGTCTGTACGCATGAATTGGTCTAAAAGGCGTTGTCCGCCTATCTCAAAGCTTTGTTTCCAAAATATTTTGTGGGCATTGCCCAAGATGAACTCCACACTGCCCCCACCTATGTCCATGATAAGTGCGAGCTTGTCTTTCAAAGGAATCGCTTGGCGCACGCCTTCATAGATGTACATGGCTTCTTCTGTGCCTTTGATAATGTCAATCTGAATCCCAAAATTTTGAAAAATATCCTCCGCTATACTTGCCCCATTTTTGGCACTTCTGAAGGCACTTGTGGCAGTGGCAAAAACTTTGTGTAAACCAACACAATAACTTTGTAAGGTACTTGAGAAGCGTGAGAAAGCCTGCATGATGCGTTTTTGGGCTTCAGGTATGATGATGCCTTGCGAGATGCCACCCTTGCCTATTTTTACAGGTATTTTTTCTTTGTATAAGACTTTAAAGTCTGCCTCATTTTCAGATAGTTCAATGATAAGCAAATGAAATATATTTGTACCAAGGTCAAGCACCGCATAACGATTGGGCTTTGGTAACATGAGGTAGCGCATAATTCAAGAAGTTTCATTTTTTGTAGTGTAAAACTATAACATATCTTGCGCAAAACTGTTTTAAAACTAAAAAATGCCCTTTTTCAAGATTGAAAAAGGGCTGTATGATTACAATAAACTTTGTAGTTTTGCTTCAAGTGTGGCTTTTGGTACAGCACCCACTATCTTATCTACTATTTCGCCATTGCGCAAAAAAAGCAAAGTAGGGATATTGCGTACACCAAACTGCATAGAAGTTTCAGGATTTGCATCTACATCAAGTTTGCCTATGACAGCCTTGCCTGCGTATTCGTCTGCAAGCTGTGCTACAAGCGGTCCTATCATTTTGCAAGGTCCACACCACTCAGCCCAAAAGTCCACCAATACGACTTGGTCTGTGCTTGTTACTTCTGCAAAATTTTGGTCTGTTATTTCAACTGTATTTCCCATGAGGATAAAAAAATTGGGTTTAATAAAAAAAAGAGTTATATTTGATACAAAAAATGGAAACAAAAAGTTTCTTTAAAACAAAAATTAAATCAACTTAACCAAGGAACGAGTAAAAAATAACTTGAGCATATTTAGCCACGCTGTAAGCGTCTGTTATCGAGCTTTTACGCGGTTAAGCAATACCAACAGACGCTTACAGCGTGGCTTCGCGTGAGTGAAATTATC
>JAAFJK010000445.1 GCA_013298105.1 Cytophagales bacterium | reverse complement strand
CTTTGCAGGCAGAAATAGAAAACCCAAAGCCTATTTATTTTTAACCGAACTTAGGCGAGTGCGCCTCGCCTAAGTTCACAAAAAGTGAATTTTTTTTACAAATCTCTAAACCCAAGAAACGATATGAAAAAAGTTTTGATAGCTTGTGAGCATAGTGGCGTAGTGCGTACGGCTTTCGAAAAGCAAGGATGGTTTGCTGTAAGTGCTGATTTGTTGCCTACTGAAAAAGAAGGTTATCATTATCAAGGCGATGCACGGGATTTGTTGCATAGTGGTTGGGATTTGCTTATAGCTCACCCGCCTTGCAAATATTTGAGTTTTTCAGGTATGCGCTATTGGTATGATGAAGGCAGGCAAGGAAAACGTGAACAAGCATACAAGTTTTTTTTAGAGTTTTGGAATGCACCTATAAAGCATATTTGCGTAGAAAATCCACGAGGCTACCCAATGCGTTTTATCAAGCCTACCCAAGAAATACACCCCTATTTTTTTGGAGATGCTGAACTGAAAAGAACTTGCCTTTGGTTAAAAAACTTGCCAAAATTGGTGCATATCAAACAAAGTGATTTGTTTAATGTTGCTACCCACACCGAAAAACCCTTGCCTGCTTATGTGCAAAAAAATGGTAAAAAACGCTATTTTACCGAAGCATCTTTTAACAAAAAAGACGTTTGGAAAGTAAGAAGCAAAACATTTGAAGGCATAGCGCAAGCAATGGCTACTCAATGGACAAATTATATTTGCACTTAGGCGAGTCCGCCTCGCCTAAGTTTACAAAACGTAAACTTTTTTACAACCCTCTAAACCCTCAAAAAAATGAAATTAACAGTAGAAAAATTGGAGGTAGTCGCTGAAACACTTGGCGCAAAAACTATGATAGAGCAAGTTTTTATCTGTGAAAAACAAGATAGTACACCTTTGTTTCACTACAAAGTTGTAGGAACGCCTCAAGCCTATTTAGGCAATAACATCTATCCTACCTATGAACGCGCTTTGATAGTTGCCATAAAATATAAAGTAAGTACCCTCTAAACCTTCAAAAAAATGAAAAAACTCTTTAATTTTTCCTCGTTTGCGCTACTCTTGCGCAAGATACATGGCAAATAGCCACTTAGTCAAACTCAAATATAAACCCTCCCTCAAAATGAAAAATAAACAATCCAATAGCGATTACTTTGATGAGTTCAAAGAATTTGCCTTGCAAAACCACGTTGCAAAATCTATCAACGAACCACAAGAAATTGCCATGAACCCACAAGACGTAGTTTATATAGACTACGGTGGCGTTAGATTGCAACTTTCAACCCGTGAAAACGGTCTTTGTCTATCTGTAATGGGCTTAGAACGCCCATTTATTACGCCTGTCGCGGGCAATGCTGTAGCCATTTATTTTATCTAAACACTTCTCAATATGACTGACGAGCAAGTAATAATCAAATTTGCGAAAGAAAGTGGTAAAAGCACTTTTGCAAAACACGAGCTGATAGCGCGAACAGGCTACAGCGCGGAGCGGGATAACGAAAATTATGTAACCGTTCTTCTCACACGCCTTGTAAAAAAAGGCTTTCTTATTCGTATAAAAAAAGGGCTGTACGCCATCAACTTCAAAAAGTATAGCTTTTAACAGTCCTTTCCATAGCCCAAATTTCACACGAAATTTGGGCTATGCTTTTTCCCGAATTACGTGCCGAGTGGCAAGAAATAGCCACAAAGCATATTGATATAAAATCTTTCCTTTTTGGAACTGCTGAACGCTTGCTGGGTAGCAACCGCAGTGCGATTGAATACCCCCTAATTATGTTAGAAGCCCCTAACAGTAGTTTGGAGGGGCAAAATGACACGCCTTTACTTGCCTACAGCCTTGATTTTTCTGTACTCGTGCAGGCAAGGTCGGGAGATTATGTAGGCGAAAATTCGGCTTGGGACTTGGCGCAAACTATCACACTCGACATTATTGCCTATTTGCGCCAAAAACATAGCAAAAAAGGCACACCCCGCTATGATTATGCAAATGTAAAAATGGAAGTTTTCGACCGCTTCACTACAGATAATCTTTTTGGGCTTCACGTCCAAATTCCGCTCATCACTTGCCAAAACCTTGCCTACAATCCCGCAAAATGGACAACATAAATGCAGAAATACACGCCTTTGCCCGCAGGTTTGAGGCGCATTTTAAAGATAGATTAGCCAAAAAAAAACTTGTGCAGTCAGGCGAATTGCAAAACAGCTTTCACACCGAAGTAGCCAAGCAAGGCGATGGTTACTTGATAGCGGTCTATTTTAGCGAATATGGTAGGATATTAGACAAATTCGCCTACAGGAGAGGCTTCAAATACAGAGCAGAAAGTAAAATACTCAAACGCCCCAACAACTACAAATGGTGGAGTGTAGAATTTAAAAAAGTATTCGAGGGCTTTGTATCGGATATGACAGAAAACTATATGCAAGACACACTCAATAAATTTTTTCAGGCATTAGACTTCAATAACAGCATTTTTGCTTAACGATATGGCGGCTACAAAAGAACAAAGGCAGGCGGAAATAATCCTAAACGGCACACAGGTAAACAGTACGCTCAAACAACTTACCCAAGCCGCAAGCGTGCTGAACGCACAACTTCGCGCCTTGCCTCAAGGCACAAAAGAATTTGCAGACAAAGCAAAAGAACTCGCTACAGTCCGCGATAACCTTGCCCGCGTAAATGCGGAAGTGCGTAGCTACTCCCAAGCCCAAAACACCGCAAACGGGTTTTTGGGCAAAATGGGGCAGATAGCACAGCAGGCAGGCTCTTATATATTAGGTATGTTTGCAGTCGGTAGCATCTCCAATTTTATACAATATTTGGGGCAGGCAATAGGCTTGGCGGGTAAGATAAGCGACCAATTCGCAGACATTCAGAAAACTACAGGGATGTCTGCCAAAGAAGTGCGGGGCTTTGCGGCAGAACTGCAAAAACTTGACACGCGGACTTCCCTACCCGACCTACTAAATATCGCCAAAATAGGCGGACAAATAGGCATTGCAAAAAAAGAACTTTTGGGCTTTGTGGAAACTGTCGACAAGGCAGTTGTAGCCCTTGGGGGCGAGTTCACAGGAGGCGCAGAACAGGTAGCAAAAGAATTGGGTATTCTCAAAGGTCTTTTCAAAGAAACAAAAAATATTGAAGCAGGCAAGGCATTAAACGATATAGGCTCTGCCATCAATGCTTTAGGTGATGCTGGAAGCGCAACGGGACCTGTCATAGCCGAATTTACAAAACGCATGGGCGCGTTGCCAGGTAGCATCGCGCCTTCTATCCAAAACACGCTTGGCTTGGGTGCCGCTTTTGAAGAGATGGGCTTAACGGCCGAAATTTCTTCAGGAGGTCTTACGAATGTATTTCTCACAATGGGCGAAAAGTCCGCGCTATTCGCCCAACAACTCGGCATCAGCAAAGCGGAGTTTGATAAAATGTTCAATCAGGATTCTAACGCTACAGTTTTGAAAGTAGCAGAAAGTTTCAAAGGGCTATCCGATACACAGTTGATTGAAACAATGAAACGCTTGGGCATCGGGACGCAGGAAAGTATCAAAGTAATGGGCGTTCTCTCAAACTCTACCGACCTTGTACGCCAACGCCAAGCCCTCGCCAATGTAGAAATGGCAAAAGGCACAAGCCTTACAAATGAATTTAATTCTAAAAATAACACGCTTCAAGGGCAAATGGATAAATTTGGCAAAGAAGTTTCAGACACTTCTTTGGAAATTGGTAACGCCTTAGCCCCTGCATTAGTTTGGGTAATTCAACTATTTTCAAATCTTTTTAGTTTTTTGAAAAATGTTGTTGTTGGTTTTTTCCAAACAACTTACGCTGTAGTAGCCCTCACAACGGGACTGCTTGCCTACAATGCAGTCTTAATTGCTTCTACTGTAGCCACTATCTACTATACGGCAGTGGAAAAGGCAAAACAGGCTTTGTGGGTAACGGGTCGTGCCTTGTTAGTAGCCTATGTAGTGGGGGTTGAGTTATATATGCTTGCTCTTGGTACTTTGACAGGCAAGATAAGTTTAGCTACAGTGGCTCAAAGGCTTTTCAACCTTGTTATAATGGCTAATCCTGTTGGGTTGGTAATAGGTCTTATTGGTGGCTTGGTGGCAATAATGACAAGCCTTGCTGGTAGTTTTCAGCCTGTCATAAACATAGCCTTATCTCTTTGGAATGTGGTATCAAGTGTTTTTGGGGACGCATTTAAAACGATTGGTAGTTTATTGACACTTGATATTGCAGGTTTTTTTAACGGCATAAAAGACAGCATCATAAATTTTGGCACTAATGTAGCGGGTGTTTTCAAAAATATAAGCCGTGAAATTTGGCGTATGTTCGATAGCTCAAGCGTAGCACAAGCAGAAGCGTTAGAAAAAAGCAAACTGAATAGAGAGCAACATGAAAAAGAAATGTCCGATTTAGAAAAGAAATGGGCAAATCAACGCGCCCAAAGGGAATGGGAACGAATGTTCATAAGTAAGGCTGAAAGAGATAAACAAGATAAAGAAACCGCAAAAAAATTTAGAGACAATATAGTAAATTTTACCACTTATTGGGGCGAATATTTAGGCAATAAATTAGGCATAGAGAAAGGGTTTTGGAATCAATCTTCCGAAGAAGGAAACCGCGCCAACGCTGAACGCCTCAACGCCCAATCTGCCCACGCTAAAGAACAAGAGAAAAAAGACAAAGAAGCTAAAGACGCATTACTCCGCGCCCAGCAAGAATATGAAGACCTCAAAAATGCTACTATTCAAAATCAATATGATAGAGAAATAGCGCAAATCAATACAGAAACTAATCGAAAAATTGAGGAGGTAAAGAAAAACGGCAATCTTGTAACAGAACAAGAAACTTTGCTTGAACTCCAACGCTCCCAGCGCATAGCAGAAGTAAACAAAAAAAGAATTGATGACAAACAAAAAGCAGATGAAGAAGCCTTCAAACAAACCGTAGAGCAGGCAAAGGCATTCATAGAAGAAGAAATAAATTTGCAACTTGCGGCAAATGAACAGGCATTTTTGCGCAAAACAGAACAGGCTAATTTGCTTTTTGAGCAAGGGAAAATCAAAGAAGCTGAACGGCAGGCGTTGATTGATGAAGCGCGTTTTGAGCGTGAGCAGGCAGATTTGGAAACTGAAACGGCACATCTAAACGCTAAACTTGCCTTGCTTACCTTGGCGGGTGATGCCGAAGGATTAGAGGCACAGCGCATCGCCAATAAGTTACTTGAGATAGAGCAAAAGAAAAATGATGACCTCCTAAAAAAATCTTCTGAAAAAAATGCAAAAGACCTTGAAAATCAAAAAAAGTTATCTGAAGGAAAAATAGCTATTCAGCAGGCTGAAGTAGATAACGCAAAAGGGTTGCTTGATTTAGGGCTAAGTTTTGCACAAGAGAACTCTGCGGCGCAAAAAGGTTTGATGGCTATACAGGGTGTAGTAGCTATAGCGGATATTATCCAAAAAACACAACGCGAAATAGCAGGTTATTACGCGGCGTATTCTCTTATACCTGGCGGGCAAGCTATTTCTACAGGTTTGGCATTACAGGCAAAAATAAGGGCAGGCATAGGCATAGCAACTATAGTAGCCCAAACCGCCAAAAAATTTGAAGATGGCGGGTTACTTTCAGGACCTTCACACGCGCAGGGAGGCATCAGGGGGGCAGGCAAGTTCGGGCATATAGAAGTGGAGGGAGGCGAGTTTATCACCAATACACGCGCCACAGCAAACAACTTGCCTACCCTACAATACATAAACTCGAACCCCAACACGATTTTTGACATCGTGCCACGCCGTAGCCTATTCGCAGAGGGAGGGCAACTGCCTACAGTCAGAACGGCAGGGCAGGCAAGCGCATCAGTGGCGCAAGGGCAGGCAAGTGATATGACTGCCCTCATGGCACAAAAATTAGATATGCTCATACAGGCTACTTTGCAGAATGGCGCGGACATCAGGAACATAAAATTGCAAATTTCGCTACTTGATTTGCAGAAGGATTTGGCAGAAGTGGAGGCAAGGCAGATAGAAACGACCTCGCGCGGGTAAACCTTATGTAAAATTTAAGCAAAGTATTTGTTTTATTAAATATTTTGTTTATCTTTGTGGCGTGTGTTCTGGTATTCGATAATTGGATTGGGTTTTTTAGGGTAGGCGAGAGTCTTGCCTACCTTTTTTTAGAGTTTATGCCTTCGGGCTTTTGTCATACCTTTTTTATATAGCGAGAGGCTGTAAACGCGTGTAGGAGAGTTCAGATATATCGCATATATTTTAATAGCAAAGAACTTGGTAGGCTGAATATTTTACACAATGCGCCCAAAGCACAAAAACCGACTTTAAAAGGTCGGTTTTTTGTTTTTATAAAAAAATGTTATATATTTGCATCACTTTACTTGCACCATTACGGAATTGTAACATAACATATTTTTGGTAAATAGCCTCTAAAAATTTTACTTGCACCATAAGGATTTACCCTTGCTTTGAAAAAAGCAGGGGTATTTTTATTAGTATAATCCTATAATTTACAGTTAAAATACAATTTTTTAGGCTTTTTGAAAATATTTTGCAAAGAAATATAAAATATTTATTGCAATGTTTGTATTTTCAAAGAATTGTAACTATCTTTGTAACATCAATTTTAACCAAATCCCCAATGAAAATATTAACGACTGATGTTTACGTAAACGCCCAAGGTTTTTGCGAGTATGCAAAAACTCTTGAAATGGCTGAAAACGCTACAAAGCAAGGTTTTTCTCTTGTAAAAGTAGGTGACGAACTATTTAATTCTAAACTTGGAAAAGTAGTAACGGTACTACAAATAAAAAATGGATATATTAACAACCATTTGGCATCTTGTTTTTATTTTTCTAAAATTGCCAAAAACGACAGCATTGCGGGTATTTTATCTGCGCTATGGGGTGGCAAAAAATGGAATGGGAAAATATACAAAGACACCATCTACATAGATGGAGACCCTGTAAAATTAAGTATTGAAACAATGGATATATTGAAAGAAAGAAAAACACCTGAAGAATTAGGTGCGGAAAAAATTTCTGAAAAACAAGATTTATCCGCAAAATATGGTGTAAAAGACTCTGATTTTTGCACTGTTACAACTTGGTTTTTACAAGGTAAAGAGTTTATAACTGTGGCTCATAATTTCTAACGGTACGCCCGCTACAACGCGGGCTTATTTCCCCCCCAAAAATGGAATTTAACGAAAAAACTGCCTTAGACATTATACAAAAGTATAATCTTGCGCCAAAAACTTTGAACGTTTGGAAGTCGCGTAATTCGATTCCAGACAGATACGGAAACTCGGATTTTGTCTTAGATTACTCGGATTATGTTTCCGATTGCGCTAATTTGCGCGAAATATGCGCCTTGCCTGTTGTAAATAAAGCGAGCTTCGATGTTCATTTTGGCTACCTTCGTGCAGGCGCAGAATTTGCAAAAGGCAAAATTGGCATCAGGGAAAGCGTTTACGCGCTTGTAAAATCCGAAATCGAAAAGATGAGGCACGAGGTTGAGAAGTGCTTAATTATAGACTTGAAAGGTCTTAATTTCACTAACCAACTTGCCAAAACGCTCAAGGTAGGCTGTTTAAAACACACTGTTCTGTTAAAAAATGCCTTCGGGATAAATGAAGTAAACATATTGCTGTACCACATTGAGCAAAAAAACGAATTTGACCTAAAAACTTTAGCAAAGATTCGTAAATGTCTAAAGGATTTTTACACAAAAATTGACAAAGTTTTATAGTAAATTTTTTGGTTGTCTGACAATTTTTGTGGAGTCGAAAATTGTAGTTGCGACTTTAGTCGCAATACGCGCCATTTATTGCGACTAAAGTCGCAACTACAGCTTGTTACACAAAAATTTGGATTGCGACTATCGCTTACTTGTTCTTAGTAACAAAAACAAAAACGGCAGAAATGCTTTATCTACGAAAAGTTGGTTAAAAAAAAAGCCTCCCCACAAAATGGGGAGGCTTTTTTACAATGCTATTTTTCTTGTTTCCGCTTTGGCGGCTACCTTGCCTGCCTGCGACATATCTATTTCGCATTGTATTTTTTCTATTAAGAATACAAGCTCGCCATACTTGTACTTGAAAGCGAGGCTACGAATAAAGCCACGAAGGTCGTCTATATCTAGCCAAAGCAGGGCTTCGGCTTTTTTGCTAAATAGCAAATAATCTATGTAGCTACTCCAGAGCGAATAAAGGTAAAAGCCATTTGCGGGCATCAAATCGCCTGCCCCATAACTACCCAGCCCTGTCGCTATAGGTTTGGGTTGGCTTTGTACGTTTTGTAATCCACGCCAAAAGAAAAAATACATTTTATCACGTCCATTTTTTTCTCCTAACGAAAACATATTGCTGTTGCCCTTGCCTGCCCAAAGCGCGGGGATTACGATACTTTCGTAAGGCATTGCGCCCGCGCGTAAGGCGATTGTTTCGGTAGTTCTATAGTTGCCTTCTACGGTTGTTGGATAGTACGCGCTTATATTTAGGTCGTCTTGGTAGGCAAGTTGTATATTTTTTTTGCGTTCGTTTCTTTCGAGCGTAATAATTTTCTTTGTGTTTAGTGATTTTTTGGCATTACTGTCAAAGACATTTTTCTTAAAATTGATGTATAGTACCTTGGCGGTCGCGTCAAAGTCATAATACAGGCAAAAAATTTCTTGTATTTGGTCAAAAAATTCTTTGGCTGTCATGTCGGGTGCAAGGTCTGTGTAGGTTATTGCGCGTTGATGCCTGTTAAAATTAAATTCCGCGGGGATATTGAATCCATCAATTTCGTCTGAAGCATAATTGGAGTATAGCAACAGTTTTTGAAAAATTGTGCTATCCTTGAAATTCCCCTCCCACGTCCAACCCACAGAGGCACATACCCACGTGATTATGCTGTGTAGGTATAGGCAAGGGCAGTGCGAAAAATCGTTGTATCCCGAAGGAGTTGCACGAGGTTTTACAAATTGGGCAAGGGTATTTGTAAAATATCCGCTACTAAATTCGTTCAAAGTGCCTCCAAAATCGGGATTTTTGTCTTCATAAAATTTCTGGGCTTTTATGACAGGAAAAGCAATATGGGTGTATGTGTCGTTCAGCGCGGGGCGCGTTTCGAGTACGGTTGTGAAGCTATAAGATTGCTCCCAAAACTGCATGGTAGGGAAGGTAGTTTGTTGCCTGATGCGGTAAGTTACTACATTTGTGGCGGTTGCAGATACAGGCAAAAGGGTTATTTTTTCTCCAAAAGAGGTAGGCAAGAACCCATACGCTACCCAATTTTCGTTAATGCTTATATTTGCATTAAACTTATCTGCCAACTCTGTGGCGATGTCAAATAAACTTGTGGTAGGCGTTTCTATGTAGGTAGCGTAAGATACGCCATCTACCAAAATCTCGTAATTTACGGTTTCGGGAAAAAATCCAGGATAGGGCGCAGAAAAAACTTGTAGGCTAAAAAAATTGTAGCCTGATGCGGTTTGGGTTATTGCCTGCCCGCCTGCATTGGCTATAGACATACAAGTAGCTACTTTTTTTTCGCCAATAGCGTCTGCAAAAGCCCCATAATCGAAATTTATTTTTATTTTGTAGCTATCGCCTGCAGTTGCTTCTTCTACCATCAGCACGCCTGTAGCCCAAAGCACGCCCTCTAAGTAGATTTGGCACGCGAAGTCTTCTTGGTGCATAGCTGTACTTCCGAGCTTGCCTACACTACCCAAAATATTTTCGTTGTTGGCGGTGTATGGGATACTAAAAGCGTAGCTAAAACTGTCCCGAACTATGCCTATAAGTAATAGGGTGTTATAGATTTCGAGCGTTATTTTTGCCACGCCCATATCCAAAAATTTACTGCCTATTTTTAGACCTATCATAACAGAAAATTTGAAACAAGATATTTAAATTCAATTGTAGTGGCGGGAAAGTTTGTTCTTTCGGAACTGAAAGTAGGCAATTTTTTTGTTGTAATTTCTACAGGAATTAGCCTATTTTGGGTTATTTCCCAGAGAGCATCTGCCCTAAAAAAATCAAGGAACTGTTTAAAATCTTCCCAAGTGGGGCTGTAGCCTGTAGCTACTTCAAAACTTTGATTTTCGTTCGTGATTTGTACGTTCTTGCCTGATGTGGGTGCGGAGGCAAAAGGCGATATATAGCGTGCTGTTTGTTCGCGTGTGGCTTCGTGGGTATCTTCGCGCGCTCCAAAAAGTCGGATTGTGCTTAGTCCGCCACGCGAATTTATATATAAAAACTCGGTGGTCTGTGGCTTATAGTCGTGGTCGACTACAAATTTATATTTTTTAGAAAACTTAGCCACGAATCCGTCTTGGGCTGTTATTTTTATCGTATAGCTATGTACTTTTTCGGTGATATAAGGAGCTACCAATTTGCTGTAGCTCACGTTCAAAAGTGAAGTTTTGTAAGTAAGTACGTTCGTTATTGTTTGCGTTTGTCCTCCTATGTTTTCTCCATTACTATCAAAAAACTCTGTTTCTAAAAAAATATTTGATAGCGTGGTAAGTCCCGCTATGTTTGCTAAGGTTATGTACTCTTTTGCTGTAGGTGTTGTATTTTTTGGGGCTGGGTAGGCAAGCCATATATACGCATTTTCGTTTGTATTCGAAAAAAATGCGGGTTGCGTGTCTTTTTCTGAATAGCTTAGTCCCCCCCAAATTACGCGCTTTTGGGCTGTTTTTGCGTCTGGCGTGCCTGTGGTGTATTCAGCTTGGGCTGTTAGTAGGTAAGTTTTTATTACGTGCGTTTGGTTATTTGCCACTTGCACGACAGGGGAGGCGAGGTCGGGCAATAAGTAATCTTGCACGTCAAAAAAACGTGAAAGTAGTACGCCCAAGTCAATTTCGGATTGATTATTGGCTTCGCGCGTAGCTTCATATCTTTCGCTCTCCTCCCCATCTACACTTATTTTATAGGTAAAACGGCGGAAGTTACTTGCCGTTTCTTCAAATCTGCAGGGTATAGGATTTTGGAGGAAGCTTATATCAGGTGGGGGTGTGGCAATAATCATGATGATATTTTAGAAGGTTACATTTGTTATCAAAGAAAACAGCCAAAATGTAAATTGTGAAAATAAAAGGTATAAACATACATTTTAAGGCTTGTCTTCTGATTGAAGGTAGACAAGTATTTCTTCAGGATTATCGGAAAAAAACTCCGCGAGCTTTTCAGCCTGCGCCCTTAATTCCGAGTGTTTTTCAGAAAATACTGTTTCGAGTATAAATACAGTTCTATATTCCGAAATGGTAGTGCTGTCCGTATTTGAAGCAGGTATATCGGTATAGCCCATTAACTTTTGGTGTGGCTTGAAATCAAAAAAACCTGCTTGGGCAGGGATTGCCTGTGCGATTTGATTTTTTAGTTTTGCACTAAATACGTAATAAGCCATATTTTTTTAGGGGACTAATTGAATATTATTGCTGTTTATATCTACAATCCCTTTTGCACCTGTAGCGTAGCCGCTAAGGGGGCAGGAGAGATTGTTTACTTTTTCGTTTATAACAGGAATTTCTGCCTGTAGCAAAATTTCGTTACATTCTATATTTACGCGCAAATTTTCTTTTGCGCTTTCGGGATTTATAAGCTCAAACACATTACTTATTTCTGTGTCTGTTAATATCTTATCCCAAATTTTTATGTCGCTCATGTTCATTGCACTGTGTACAGAGCTGTTTAAGTTTCTGTTCGATAACCTACCTGTATAGCTCTGCCCAAATGACCCCGAATTATGGTTAAAAGCGTCTTGGGTTGTAACCAGTACGCCATCTTTATAAAGCTTAAACCCATTTGTTTTTCCCCTTTCGTTTGTGATGACAATGTGGTGCAAATTGCCTGCTGGAATTGGTAGGGAAAAAAAATTTTCCCAATGAACTCCACCTCCAGCATCCGCCCGAAAACTAAAATAGCCATTAGCCATCAGTACCCCTAATCTCCCCGCATGGTAGATAAAATGTTCAGTATTCGGGGTTCTTTGAAAAAATATTAAAGATATAGAAAAATCTGTATTTGTTTCTATAAATCTTGTCAAAATTTCTGGTAGTATGACATCATCATTTATACCGTCAAAAAACAAAAACTTACTTACGTCTATAGGTAAGCCTAAAAACAGGCGTGCCGTTTTTGCTTTTTTTGCTGGATTTAGCGTATTTCCTTCGAGTTTAAAGTTAAACTCGTTCCTATTTCTTACTTGTTCGCCTGTGGTGTATTTGGCATTTAGGCGTGTGATGGGTATTTCTAAGGCAAATCCGTTGCTATCTATGTATTGTGCATAGAGATATTTGCGGTGGTTTGCGGTGAGCCAATCGCGTACTTCTGTGCGGTTTTTGGGTACCGCAAAAGTTATCTCTTGTTCCCAAATATCCCCTTGTGCGGTGCTTTTTTGGGATTCGTTGTGTTGGCAGGTTTCGGGGGTAAAATATATCTGGGTTGCTTTTGTATATACCAATTCTGTAGCACTTTGCGAAAAAATGTCTTCGAGTGCTATTAGGATAAGCGAATCACATTGGATTCCGCCTAAGTTGCTGTTTTCAAAAGTGGTTAGTATATTCAGCATTTTAGTAAGCCAATGGTGCGAGTGCCTCGTATATTTGTTCGAGGTTATTTACGTTTATGTTGTCTATTTTCTCTATCCAAATTCTGCCTGTAGTGGGGGTGTGGGACAGTTCGTAAGGTGTTTTATTTTTCACAAGTTCCACATATACTTGTGTTTCGCTTATATCTACTATAGCGACTGCTTTTTTGCCGATGGTGCGTTTTTGGAAGCCTATAGCTTTTTCATAATCGTTTGAGATTATTTCAAACGCTTCTCCGCTATTTTTGCTAATAAGTTGTATTCCTTTCATTTTAATTTTGGATTATGATAACGGTAAATGAGGCATCACAGCGCGGTGTCCCGCCTGTTGCGCCTGCTTGTGCGGATATTTTTATAGTTGCGCCTGCGGGGTACTTGAGGAAAGGCATAGGGCGCGTGCTGTTGCTACTTGTAGCAAGGAACATATTATCTTGGAAGACATATCTTGTAGAAACAGTGCGGTCTAAGGTTTTTACTGTGGCACGTAGCCGTATGTCCATCGTTTGGTTTATGGCGAATCCGTCCCAAGCTACTAAATAAGCTGTATAGCCTGTAGGTACGCGGAATCTGCCTGACATGGATTTGTTGCCTCCTGCTACGATTTGTTCGTAAATGGTAGTGGGTGCGCCTACTTTTCGGAGGCTTATCGTACCTTGCGAAACTTCCAAAGCACCTCCTGTTACGGCTTCCATCCATAGGATTGCGGTTGCTGCAATGCCTGTAAGCGGGACTGCGGTTGTGCCGTTCAGGGTTACTGTAGTGATTTGGATATTGCCTGAAGCGTCCAAATAAGTAACTTCTACGGTTCGCGTGCCTGTGCCTGCACTTGTATCGTTGGCAGAAGTGCTAACAATATCGAGTTGGTCTGCTGTGGTTACGGGTATAAAAGTTTGTTGCCCCGCTGTTGTGGTAAGAAACTCACAAAGGTCGTGCATAGTGGCGGCATCTGCCCAATTAGAACGCCTGCCCAAAATTTGGAATAAAAATGCAGTTTTTCCTTCTATCAGCCCTGTAGATTGTATTTCGTGCATTAGTTCGCGTTTGTCGCGGATTTTTGCAAGGATTGCTTCTTGGTTGTTCGGGAGAGGGTAACTTGTGGGTAAGTTGCTAACGCCTACACTGCCGTTTACAGGTTGTACGGCAGGGAAGTTTGTAACGCCTACAGCTTGTACGGCAGGGAAGTTGCTAACACCTACGTTTCCTGTTATAGCTTGTACGGCAGGGAAGTTGCTAACAGATACAGCACTACCGCCACCGCCTGCGCTACTTGGCTCTAATAAAGGCAATAGGTAAGCCAAACAAGTAGGTAAGTCTGTAAAAGCTGCATCAGAAGCATTTACAAAATCGGTGTATTTGCCTGCGCAAATCACTTCTTTTCCTCTGTAAATCGTTACAGTATCGCCATAATCGCCTATGTATAAGTCTGTTTTTGGGTAGTATAAGTTGCCTTGCACATATCCATTTATTTTTACGCGCCCGTTGCTGTTGGTTATTTTGATAGGCATACAATTACTTTTTTATTGGGCAAAAATAGGGTGTAAATAAACTTTTGGAAAGGACATAAAAAAGTGTTATTTTTGCTTATTAAATTAGTAGATGGTTAAATTTTGATTTTTATTGATATGCAAAAGGCGAGTTGTTTTATTAAAGTTTTGGGACGCGAAAGATTACGAACCCTACAAACGCAAAGGGAGCAGGAGGGTATTTTGAAAAATGTATTTTTCAATTTTGTGATGTTGTATTTGTATTCGCAACAAAAAGCGGTTACAGAGGTAGAAGCTATACGCGCTTTTTACTCAAAATACAAGTTAGACGAATCAGATTGGGAGGAGGATAGTGCTGTAAAATGTTGGAGGAGGTATAAAAAAAGTGTGTTGGCGTGTTCGCCTATCTTGCCTACCAAAATCAAAAAGCGCAAACGCAGGCAAGTTTTTGCGCAAATGCTATCTTTATTTACAGAAAAACATTTTTTAATGTCCTTTCCTACGCGGTAGGTAAGGTATATTTTTGCATCAAATATTTTTGTTTCACGAAAAAAAATTGATGTATGAAAAACGCGCTTAGATTTTATTTTCTTGCCTGCCTGTTGGTTTTAGTTTCTTGCACTACTTCTAAAGTCTTGCCTACTGTGGCACATGGGGCTTTGGATTTTGGCGTTGATGAGTTGCAAAAACTTCATCAAGGCGGTATTATTCGTGTGGGTTTGGAAAAGACAAGCGCACATGAGTACAAAACGCCTTTAGGCTTTTTGTCTTACCAAGTCATACTTCAGAAAAATCTTGACGGCAAAGACTCGCTTATAGTTGCCTATAGGATAAACTATCCTATTATAAAGGACTCGGCGCACAAGTACATTGATAGGAAGTTGCTGAAGCCTAAAACGTCTTATAATTTTACTACTGATATGAAAAAAAGCTATAGTATGGCGGAAGTGTTAGGCACGCGCTTTTGGTGCTTAGAACCGCGTTTTTTTGACGTGATGTCGAGGCGTTTGGTAGGCAAGGGCAATGGGGATAGTTTTAACGGTTTTTGGGACGAAAACCCATATATAACGCCTAAAGACGATAAATCTATAGTTGATGGCGTAAAGCAAATAAATATACATGGCACTATGTCGGCAGGTGGGGGATTGAGTAGTACAGGCACTAAGGAGCTTGCCTCTCAAATCCGAGATGCTGAAAAAAACGCGCTTGTAAGTGCTATTTTGCTTGATGTGAATACGAATGGGGGCAGTGTAGATGCTATACAAGAACTTTACAACGCTGTAAAAAACTGTTCAAAGCCTATTGTCGCTATCGCTAACGATAATATGCACTCGGCAGGCTATTGGGCAAGTTGTGGAGCTGATTTTATTTATGCGAATACGGAGGCGAGTTCATTCATAGGTAGTATAGGTGTGTATATGGTGCATACGGACTACAGCAAAGAAAATGAAATGCTTGGACTTGCCTGCACCTACATCACTGCTGAACAAAGTACGCTTAAAGTGGTTGGCAATCCTGACTCGCCTCTTTCAAACGAAGATAAGGCACTTTTACAGGCTGAAACGACTGAAATTTGTACGGCATTTATCAATGACGTAAAAAGTGTGCGCAAAAACTTGCCTGCTGAATGTTTCACAGGGCAAAGTTTTTCGGGCAAACGTGCTTTAGAGCTTGGGCTTGTGGATAGCATAGGCACGAGGGAACAGGCAATACAAAAAGCTAAAAACCTTGCTATGCGTAAGCGTGTAGCGTAAACTTTTTATACAATTATGGCAAAACAAACTTTTTTTGGTTGGTTCTTCGGAGCCGCTAAAGATGCCCAAAGCGCGGAGGGTTTGGAGGCAAAAGCCTTGCAAGAACTCGAGGCAAAGATGACAGAAAATGATACGCTGAAAAATCAGCTTGCTGAAGCTACTGAAAAGTATAACGCTTTGCAGGCAGAACATGAGAAACTGAAAGGGCAGGCAAGCGAAATAGAAACGCTACGCGCTGACTTGGAACGCTATAAAAACTTGCCTGCCGCGCACAGTGTGGCAGATGAGGTAAAAGGCGGGTTTACGGCTTCGGCTGGGGGGCAAACGCCTACCAAGTTTTCTTGGCAGGAAAAATTTGAAAAAGGCGAAATTTAACTTTTAAAATATCTTTGATTTATGGCTGACGGCTTTAATCTTTCAGAATTACAAACAGCGTTTGGTTCGTACTATCGTGATAATAAACGAGCCATAGCGCAAAAACTACAGCGTGGAAACGTAACATCACGATACATGACTGTAGTAGAGAATGTCATCAACCGCTATACAGAAGCGGGGGCAGATATGGACGAAGTGTTGCAGGCATACCAATCTGACGCAGAAGCTGTGTTTAAAGGCGATTTGAAATTCACGCCTAACGAAATCATACCGCAACAACAAATGATTGCGTACAGATTCAACCCTATAGAAATCGAGTTTTCTTGGGCGGCTTGGTTACGTGAAAATAATTTACCTCCTACGGCAAACCTGATGACGTTGGTTTTTGACAGGCTTCAAAAAAAGGCTGTAAATGACCACGAAATGAAGCAAATAGGCAAGGGAGTGCGCGTTGCACCCACTATTGGAACGGCAGGCACAACGGCAGGTGCAATGGACGGTTTTTTGAGGGTAATAGCCCAAAAAATTGCGGCTACTAAAATAACGCCTATCAAAATAGGTACTTTCACGAAAAACACTATCGCGGAGTACGTACAAGATATGGTAGAACACCCAAGTCTTGAGGCGTATGATGGGTCTATGATGTATTGTTACATGAGCGTGAAAAATGCGCGGTGGTTCAGAAAAGACCAAAATGTCGATAACGCAGGTATGGGAGTTCAGATAATTGTGCAAAATGGTGAAGATACGAATATCCCTAATACTATTCGTGTCGATGGTTCTTTGGAAGTACCTATAGAGGGGACTAACATTACTGTAGTTGGCTTGCCGTCTATGAACGGTTCAGACCGCATATTTATCACTCCAAAGGAAAACTTCAAAAAAGTAGTAGATAGTGATGGGTTGCGTTTTCTCGATTTACAAGCATCTGGTTTCTATGTAAAGATGTTTGCTTATATGCAGGTGGGAGTCGGTTTTACTTATAACGAGCTTGTTTGGTGTAACGACCAAGCATAGTTCCTAAACTTTTATAGAAATGGTAGTATTAACTGATTTTGAATTTCAAGAAGGTACGCCTGTAGTGGGTGGTATCTGGGCTATTTGTATAGCAAAAAGAAGCGAAGTGGCGAGCATCACGAATGGTGTCATCACCATGAAGGCAGGCAAGCGTTTTTATAAGGTCTATGTGTCAGATGACAAAAACCTTTTAGAGGCTGATAAGGCTTCGGAGGAGGCTGACAACACAGGCTTTATTCGCAAAATTTCGTTTGCTTGTCCTACACTCTCTAAAGAGTTGTCTTCGTTTGCTGAAGCTACTGTTTCTGGTGAGTTTATCATTTTGGCGCGAGAAGGTGGCGAATGTGAAGTTGCTGATTGGCAAATAATAGGCGATACTTGCAAGGGGGCGCGTATGACAAAAGCGAGCTTTAAGTCTGGGCAAGCGACAGGCGATATGAAAGGCGCGGAGTTTACTTTTACGCATAATGGCACGAGCAAACCGCTCCAAATTTGCGAAAATTCTGATGTGCTGGCACTCGTGGGGATTCCTTCGCCTCCTGTTATCGGGGCAAACGCTATCACTGCTACAGGATTTAATGTGAATTGGGCTGTGGTGGCTGGTGCTGTGGGCTATCGCTTAGATGTAAGTACGTCTAACACTTTTGCTACATTTGTGGTAGGTTTTGAAAATTTGGCTATAGCGGGTGGTTCTACTACTTTGCGAGCCGTAACAGGGCTTACTACTGCGACTACTTACTATTATCGTTTGCGAAGCGTGGACGCTGATGGGGAGGTAAGTTCGAATAGTGCTGTGAATAGTGCTACAACTGCTTAAAATTTATTGTTACTAAAATAAAAGCCTTCTTGCCTGTGTAGGAAGGCTTTTTTTCAAAAAAGACATGGAAAATATAACCCTTGAATTTGTAGCAGAAAACTACTCGGCACACTTGGAAATGTACGCCAAAAACCCTGCGCATGATAAAAGTCTTTTGAGGCTTTTGGAGCGTAAAGAGATTCCTGAAAAACTGTTTGCGGCTCTGGTCAGGATTTTGGAGAAACTTGCCTACCAAGAAGCACAAGCCTTGCCTACCCAAAAAGCACAAGCCTTGCCTACCGAAAAACTACAAGTAGAGGACGTAAAGGAGGCGAGCTATGAAACTCTACAGGATACTGCCAACAAAATCACTGACGCGCTGTTTGATGAAAATGGTAAGCAAAAAATCTTGGGAAAAAATATCGATTCGGCTGTGGGTGATGCGGTGCAAAAGGCTGTAGCCATTAGCCACGCGATTGCAAAGCAACCTGATACGCTTGATGATTTGCAAAAACAGCGCAATAAAAAAAGGGCAAGTATTGAAAAAATGAAGTTGTTAATCGCAGAACTTGAAAAGGAGAGAGTACCTGACCTTCAGAGTATATCCGAAAAGAAAAACTTGCTTGGACAAATGGAAATCGAGAAAAAAACTCTGGACATTAGGATTGACGGTTACAAAGCAAAATAAAACTATGAACATCATACGCGAAAAAGATAAAACGGCAAGGCGCAACATTATGATGGCGTTGCTTGCGGAACTTGGTTATAAGTCTATTAAGGACTTTCAAAAAGCAAAATCTTTGGAAGTTGATGGCTTGGCGGGATTGGCTACTTACAGCGCGTTGTATGCACATTTGCTAAAAGTAGAGAATATCAATTTTGCGGGCAATTTTTATCAAGAGGCTTTTCAAAAAAAGCAAATTGTTTGGCATCATAGCGCAGGCTGGGATAATGCGCGGGGTATGTACGATTGGTGGATAAACGACAAGGTGTATCATGTGGCTACGGCTGTA
>JAAFJK010000267.1 GCA_013298105.1 Cytophagales bacterium | reverse complement strand
AAAAATAACTTGCTAATTTTGTTAATCTTTTGCGCTTATACTTTGTTGCAATAATCATTACAAAACACCGCTTTGCGCTTCTATTGCGCCTCGTCTAAACCCAAAATATCGCACAAAATCTTTATCAATTTATTTTCTACTCGTTCCTTATGTTTGCAATATTTAAAAAAGAGCTTCGAGGTTTTTTGAGTTCCTTGATAGCCTACATGGTTATTGTGGTGTTTTTGACTGGAGTGGGTGCTTTTATGTGGGTTTTTCCTGCCTACAATGTCTTGGATTATGGGTTTGCAGATATGGAAACGCTGTTCATGCTGGCACCTTATATTTTTTTGTTTTTGATACCTGCTATCACCATGCGGACATTCGCAGAGGAGAAAAAAGGAGGAACGATAGAGTTTTTATTTACTAAGCCTATCTCAGACTGGGATATTATTCTGGGCAAATACTTCTCGGCATACGCTTTGGTGGTGTTTGCGCTCTTGCCTACCCTTTTTTACTACTATGTAGTGTATCAGCTTGGTAGCCCTGTAGGAAATATAGACTCTGCGGGTACGTTCGCCTCTTATTTTGGGCTTTTGATGCTCGGTGCTGTATTCACAGCCATCGGGATATTTGCCTCCTCGCTTACCGAAAACCAAATAGTGGCTTTTATATTGGCATTATTTTTTTGTTTTATCTTGTTTCAGGGCTTGAGTTCTTTGGTAACTCCGAACGACTCAAGTAGTCTGACGTATTGGATATTGCAACTTGGCATCGACCATCATTACGCCTCTATACGCAAGGGTTTGATAGATTCAAGGAATCTTGCCTACTTTTTTAGTGTCATTGCATCTATGTTGCTGGCTACAAAGTTAGTATTGAGTAGCAGAAAGTGGTAGTATGAGATTTGAAGGTAAAAAACCTTGCCTACCCGCAATCTACAGCGCGGGTAGGCAAGATTGTAAGTCTTAATTTGTAGCAATTTTACTTACCTGCCCTTCTTTGAGTTGGTATTTTTCGTTGCTTTCAGGACAAATAGCGAAGCCTTCAGCATCAAATTTTAGCTTGTGTCCGTATTCACTCATCCAGCCTATTTGTTTGGCGGGATTGCCTATGACGAGTGCGTAGGCAAGGACATTTTTTGTAACCACTGCTCCCGCACCTATAAACGCAAACTCTCCAATGTCATGTCCACAAACTATAGTAGCATTTGCGCCAATGCTTGCCCCGCGTTTTACGGTAGTTTTGGCGTATTGGTTTTTGCGGTTTACGGCACTTCTTGGATTAGTAACATTGGTAAAAACCATAGAAGGACCCAAAAAAACATCATCTTCACAGATTACGCCTGTATATATCGAAACGTTGTTTTGAACTTTGACGTTATTGCCCAAAATTACTTCAGGCGAAATGACTACATTCTGCCCAATGTTGCAGTTTTCGCCCAATTTACAGTGGGGCATGATGTGTGAAAAGTGCCATATTTTTGTGCCTTTGCCTATCTCGCAAGGTTCGTCCACAAGGGCAGTTTCGTGCGCAAAATATTGTTTTTCCATATTTTAATCTTGACAGTATTTAAATTTTACAGCTTGTAAATTGATATAAATTTGTAATAAATCAGGCAACTCCAAGCTATCAAAACTTTTAGAAACAAAATATTGAAAGTCGTTCTCGCCTACTTTCTCCAAAACCACAAATTTCCAATATTGTCCTATGATGTATCCACCACGCATGACAGTTGTTTGATTTTTTTCTACAGCTACGAGCATTTCGGCTAAAAGTTGAATTTCAGGATTTCTATCAGGTATGGAGGGCTTAAATTCTTGTATAAAGAAGAACGGTTTTTTTGCCTGCTCTATGCCTGTAGCTACCATAAAATCTGCGAATCCTTTTATCTCTACCCCATTCAGTTTACCCGAAAAATTAGCATCATACCAATCGTGGTATTTTTCAGTCAAAAAATTGATTTTATACAAAATTGGGCTTAAAAATTTCATTTTTAAATCTTCTTCTGTATAAAATACAAGATATGTGATATGCCTTTCTATCAAATCTTTAAAAAAAGCATTTTCTTCCTCACTGATTTCGTAAGGATAGGTAAACCAATCTTCAAACTTAGCAGGATTGAGTTTGGGAACAATCTGTACTATGTCCTCTAAATCTGAAAACTTGATGGTGGAGAAATTATAGGACTTTTCCATGTCTTTAGCCTTTCAGCGTATTTTTGAGTTTGTAGATATTTTCTATCATTTCTACTACTTTCAGTCCTTCGAGGGCGTTGGTAGTAGCGATATTTCTTCCGCGAAGCGTATCTACCACATTTTCAATGATATAGTGATGATTTGCGGCACTTCCTTTGTACGCGCCATAGTCGTTGGGTGGGTTTGAAGGGGCGAGTTCGGGCATTTGGTAGTCTTTGATGTGGCAATATTCCACTTTGTCCATGTACTGTCCGCCCACCTTGATAGAGCCATTTTCGGCAATAATGGTGATGCTACTTTCCAAATTTTTGTCCCAAACAGAGGTAGAGAAGTTAATACTTCCCATGCCGCCTTTTTTAAAATCAAAACTCACAAAGCCCGAATCTTCAAAGTCTGTCAAATCTTGGTGATTGAAGTCTTTGAACTTGCCTTGAATATTTTGAATATCGCCAAAAAGCCAAAACATGATGTCAATAAAATGGCTAAATTGCGTAAAGAGCGTTCCACCATCTTGTTCTACCAAGCCTTTCCAACCGCCTTTTTTGTAATAGCGTTCATCTCTATTCCAATAGCAGTTGATTTGCACCATGAATATTTTGCCCAATGCACCGCTACTCACTACACTTTTGAGCCATTCGGAAGGCGGAGAATAGCGGTTTTGCATCACACAAAAGACCAACTTATGCGCCTGCAATCCTTTGAAAAGTATTTCTTCTGCATCTGCTTTGGTAAGTGCCATAGGTTTTTCGCATACCACATGGCAGCCATGCTCAAGTGCCATGATGGACTGTGAGGCGTGCAAGTAGTTGGGTGTGGCTACATTTATAACCTCACACTTGATGCCTGACTTCAAAAATGCTTCAAAGGAAGTAAAGAAAGGCACCTTGAAGGTACTTTCAATTTCTGTACGCAAGGCTTCATTGATGTCTATCAACGCCACCAATTCAGATTCGGGGTTTTGCTGTACCATAGTGGCGTGTCGCTTACCTATGTGTCCTGCGCCTACTACTGCAAATTTTATTTTTTCCATGTTTTTTACTTTATATTTTTGTACGCATTTGTAAATACTTTGCGTTTAAATTCAGGTTTTTGACCAAAATTCAACAGTAACCCAACTTCTATTTCTGTTGCTTTTAAATAATTTATGAGTTGTAATTCATTTTCATATACCAAACTTGGTGTCGCTTTAAGTTCCAATATTACTTTATCTTCTAAAATTATGTCTGCTCTAAATTCCCCTACCAACATCTTTTTATAGTAAACTTTGATAGGTTTTTCAGTTTCACAATGTAAACCATTTGCTTTAAGTTCAAAATAAATGGCATTTTGATAGACTCTTTCTAAAAATCCAAAGCCAAGTTCGTTATAAACTTGATAAAATGCTTTTAACGCAACATCTGTAATGTCTTTATGCAATACTTCCATTTTTTTATTTATTCAGTATTTTTTAGCACACGAATAACGCATTTTTTTAACGTGCCAACAACATAAAATTTATCTGTGGTCATCTGTTCAATCCGCATTATCCGCGTGCCTCTTTTTTGTTTTATTTAGCGGTTTTTAGCACGCGGATAACGCGGATTAAGCAGATTTTCGCGGATTTTTTTAACGTGCCAACAACATAAAATTTATCTGTGGTCATCTGTTTAATCCGCGTTATCCGCGTGCCTCTTTTTACTTTATAAACCTAACGACTGCTTCACAAATATACTTTAGCATCTCGTCAGTCATCTCTGTATGCATGGGCAAAGATAATACATTTTTGGATAAATGCTCTGCGATAGGCAAGCTCCCTTGCACCTTGCCTACGTAAGTATATGCTTCTTGGAGGTGCAAAGGCGAAGGATAATAAATCATAGTGGGTACGCCTTTTTCTTGCAAATGCTTTTGGAGCGCAGTGCGGTCTATTTTTTCGCTTAACTTCAGGGTGTATTGATGGAATACGTGGGTGGATTGCGGATTTCGTGCAGGCGTTTGAAAGTCAGGATAGGAAGCCAAAAACTTGTCGTAATAATTTGCGGCATATTGCCTTTTCTCGATGTAGGCAGGCAAGTGTTTTAGTTTCACGTCCAAAAGCGCGGCTTGAAGCGTGTCTAAGCGCGAATTGATGCCTATCATTTTGTAGGTATATTTTACTTCTTGTCCATGATTGGCAATACAACGCATCTTGCCTGCCAGCGCGTCATCATCTGTAAAAATCGCGCCTCCATCTCCCATACAGCCTAAGTTTTTGGAAGGAAAGAATGAAGTCGTACCAATGTGTCCCATCGTGCCTGCACGTTTTGCCCAACCCTCTTTGGACGTATAGACCGCGCCAATAGCTTGAGCCACATCTTCTATCACATACAAATTATGTTTTTTGGCTACCGCCAAAACCGCGTCCATATCGGCACATTGTCCAAAAAGATGCACTGCTACGATAACTTTAGTATGAGGCGTGATGGCTTCTTCTATCTTAGAAGCGTCTAAGTTGTAAGTATCTGCTTCACTTTCTATAAAAACGGGCTTATAACCTAAAAAAGCCCCTACTTCTACAGCCGCGACATAGTTAAAACTTGGTACTATGAACTCTGCATGGGCAGGCAAGTCGAGGGCAGAAAAGGCTATCTGTAGTGCATCTGTGCCATTCGCACAAGGAATGACGTGCTTTGTGCCTACGTATTTTGCCAAATTATCCGCAAAATCTTTTACAGCATAGCCATTGATGAAAGCAGATTTTTCTATGACTTTCTGCATAGCAGTATCGACTTCATCTTTTATTTGGAGGTATTGGTTGTATAAATCAACCATTTGGAGGTTTTGCATAACACTATTTTGTCAATTCGTTTACTTTTTGAAGGAGTAAGATTTTATTTTTTTCGCCTGAAAGTTCATAAGCCGCTTCGTGCGATTTTTGCTTGTGGTACATGATTTGTTCGGGCGTAAGTTTATTGAGTGCTTCTGCCATTGCTTTGGGGTCAAAGTTAGGCGTTACCAAACCCAAATCATGTTTTTTTACAATTTTTGCAAGCTCTATGGAAGGACCCGTAGCCACCATAAGCCTGCCTTGTATGAACTCAAAAAACTTATTGGGCAACGAATATTTTGCGTTATAGTTTTCCTCAGAATCTTGAAAAAGGTACATTCCTATATCAAAGGCATTGATAGTAGCAGGGATTAGATGCGTATCTACGGGGGGCAATATTTGGATATTGGGTGTTTTGGTTATTTCTTTGGCAAGTTCTTCATAGTTTTGTTGATTTCTTGCCCATTTTATCATAAAGTACAGCACAAAACGCTCGTCTGCATACTGCATCATCTCCACGAGCGGGAAAATCCGTTCGGGTGAGTAGATGCCATGGTGGATAAGTTTTATCTTTCCTGCCGTTTCGGTAGGTTGCAGTTCGTTATATACGGGTGCATTTGTGATGACAAAAGGCTTGGGTATGTGGTAATTTTTTACATACTCCTCCGCCAGTCCATCGCAGACTGTCATGCAGTTTTTTACTTGTGGTATGTAGGTATTGCAGAGATGCGTTTGATAGCTTTTATGTAGTGGATTCTCGTGGGCATAATATTCGTGGGCATCAAAAATCATTTCAACCTGAAAAGAATTTTTCAAATTAAGTGCCATAGGTACTGTATCTACGTCATTGGCTATTATCAAATTAAAGTCAATATTTGCCCATTTTTTGAGGGCTGTTTTTTGTGTTTTTCTATGTTTTTGTTCTATCCAGTGTTTGTATTCGTGCTTATTTCCTTGCCAAAATATTTTTTGAAAAAAAGGTATGATGTTTATTTTTTGTAGAAAAACTATCCAGAACGAGCAGATTTTTCTTAATAGGGCGGGATAATTTAAGTGAAAACTTGGATTTTCAAAGGCAGTCATATCTATACAGTCTGTAATGCCTTGATGCGTGGTATCATATCCAATCAGGTAAAAGTTATGATTTTCTTTTAAAAATTCAATTTGCCTCAATACGCGCGGGTCGCGGTCTAAGGGTACGCGCGTAAGCAGGAGTATGTTTTTTTTCATGTTTTTTTAGTATTGTTCAATAATCCACTCAAGTACTGCCAATACATTTTCGGGCGCAGTAAGACTTAGTGGAATATATAAATTATCGATGAATAAAGTATTATTTTCTAACTTTAAAAAAGCCCATGTGTAGCCTGTAGTAGCACAGCCATAAATAGCAGGATATGTATAACCTTGTTGTTGATTATAGATTTGCGTGGCATACATTTCTGCCCCACATTGCCCAAAACCATCTTCTAAAATTCCATTTTTCGACTCTACCATACAGAACACAGGCGCGTTGAGTTCAACCAAATAAGGCTGATTGGCTATCATAAAATCACACCTGCCCGCCAGTTTTTGCGCCTTATCTACATCAAACGTATAACCTGAAAACATAGTTATTTTATCTCTATGCAAACGCACCATTTCCATCAAAACAGGCTTAATAATAAATTCCGACTTGGCTTTTTCAGAAGCCAAAGGCATACCTTCTGCGTCATTGAGTTGGTCTAAAAGCCTTTGACTACTTGTGAGGGCAGGCAAGTTGCGTGGAATAAATGACGATTTTACTTGATTTATTCCAAAGTCTGCTTTGAGTTTGTTGAGTGTAAAAGTATTATATGCCATATTTTTTTCGCAAAAATAGTCAAAAATACTATAAATAGGCTTCTGTAAGTAAAATTTGCCACGTATATTTATCTAAGTGTTCAGAATTGGAATTTATAATACGTTCTTTTATCAGTTTTTCCTTGCCTGCCTGTATCTTTTCTTTGATGCTTTTATGCTCAAGCCAAGATTTTTGAGGTGGCTCATAGCCTATTTTATCTATGCGCCACGCGATTTCTTGGGGCATAATATCGGGAAAACTCACGCGCTGAATGTATTTTGTCCAACCTTGATGTATTTTAAAATGATTAGGCAAAGTAAACAAAAACTCCACCAACTCGTGCGAAAGAAACGGCAATCTTACCTCCCGCGAGTGCGCCATCGAGTTGCGGTCGGCATAGCGCAGTAGGTCTTGCAAGCCATTTGTAGTCGTTTGATGATGTAATATTCCGCCTAAACTATTGGGCAGGGCAGGCAAGGCAGGCGTTTGATAACTTTCCAAAAACTCTTTTGAGAGCATCTGTTCTTGGATTTCTTGCACGTTATAGCCTTTCAGGTACTTATAAAGCGAATAAACAGGCGTTTTCTTAGCCAAGTTTTTCAGCTTTTGTACGGTGGAGGTGGCAGGCAAGGGCGAAGTATTTGCGTAGTCTTCAAAATGTCCTTGAGGATAGCGTTGTCTGTAAATCTTTGCTTCTGACTCATACAAAGCGCGATTGGTATGGAATAACTCTCTGAAGTAAAAATCATAATACCAATGATAGCCTGCCAGAATCTCGTCCGCGCCTTGTCCATCAAGCAAGACCGTTACATCTTTTTCTTTGGCAAGGCGCATTACTTCCCATTGTGCAAAGATACTTGCCGAGCCAAAAGGTTCTTCTTGATGATAGCAAAGTCGCTCAAAATCTTTCAAAAAACCATCTTCATTTGGAAAGGTAAAATGCGGTTCTACATTCGTGGCATCTATGACATATTGCATGAATTGCCCCTCATCTTTGGCAAATCCAGGAAAACGCGCTGAAAAAGTATTTTGCTTAACAGTTTGATTTTTATTCAAATCGTTGATGGTGCAGACCACAAGCGAACTATCCAATCCACCCGAAAGGCTCGAGCCTACAGGCACATCTGCCCGCAAACGTCTGCCCACAGAGGTATAAAAAAGTTCGTGAAATTTGGCTTTAGCTTGCTCTTCTGTGATTTGGGTATTGATGTCTTGGTAGGCAAGTTGCCAATACGGTTTTATTTCTATCTCCGAATTGGGTTTTACTATGAGGTAGTGGGCAGGCAAGAGCTTATGCACATTTTGGTAAAATGTTTCGTGCGGTTTGGCTGGATTAGTAATGCCGTAAGTATTTTGTAAGAAGATAGTCCACATACTCCAGTTCATCTCCTTGCCTACCCCGCCTGCAAAAAGGGCTTTCATCTCTGAAGCAAAGGTAAATACCTTGCCTGCCTGATGATAATAGAAAGGCTTTTCGCCAAATCTATCTCTTGCACAAAAGAGCATTTGCTCTTGCGCGTCCCAAATGGCAAACGCGAACATACCATCAAGTTCTTGTAAGCAGGCTTCACGCTTTTCGTCAAAAAGTGCCAGCAGGACTTCAGTATCGGATTCAGAGCGAAAGGTATAGCCCTTGCCTGCCAGCCGCGCCTTGATTTCTATATAGTTATAAATCTCACCATTGAAGGTGATGCTATATCGTTCATTTGCATAGTGCATAGGTTGCTTGCCTCCCTCTGTCAAGTCAATGATAGAAAGTCTGCGATGTCCAAGAGCTACGCGCTTGTCTTCCGAAATCCAATGTCCAAATCCATCGGGACCACGATGCACTATGGCATCAGTCATTCGATTGAGTTGTGCAATGTCTATGTTATTTTGAGTAGAAAAAATACCTGCTATGCCGCACATTTATCAGTAAGTAAAAAATTGTGGTGCAAAGTTAGTCAAGGAATTTGATAAAAAAAAGCCCTTGTCCATTGAATGGCTTTGGGTGTGGTTGTCAATCTCAAAAAAAATACTGAATACATTTACCTTTCGTTTGCTATTAAATTACTTACTGTCATATCAGCTTGCAAAAGGTATTAGAAAACATGGTTCTTCGAAAGTTATGGCGGGAGTTCAGTTTTGATAACTTTTTAAAAGTTGTCAAAACTACCAAAAACCAAGTTTATTTGAAATATGCCTTCACACAGTTATCAAAAACCGTAATAACTTTCTAAGAACCATATCTCTCAAATGTATAGTATTTTTGGTATATCTGTATAGGCTATATACATACTGTTGTACTATTTAAAGACTAACACCCCTTAAAACGCTGTTTTAAGGGGTGTAATTGTACTGGTAGAGAGGGAGGGAAACATCTATATATCAACAAATAACCTATTTGTATATTTTGAAATATAGTTACTTTATATATTTTCAGTTACTACATTTAAAAAAATAAGAATAGAAAGAACAGAGGCACTTTTTTGTAGTAACTGTAGTAACTAAAAGGACTATTTGTAGTAACTTCTTTTTTGATTGCACCACATCAAAATATAAGACTTGCGCCAAGACTTGCACCACACCCACGCCAAGACTTGCGCCAAGACCCGCCAAGACTTGCGCCAAGACCTAAAACACCTACAAATGCTTCATAATGCACACACCCGCAACAAGATAAGGAAATAGCGCGTAATTTTGGGCATACAAACCGCACAACGCTATGAGAAGCCCAAAACAACCTACCAAACCCGAAGCCACCGCAGAAGCCAACCAACAGCCCGAAAACGCCTCAAAAGTTGATAACACCAACTTAATAGCTTTTAAGCGTATCAAAGGCACAGGAGAGCAAGACACCACCACGCACTATCTAAAAGATTGTACCAACTGCAAAAAGAAGTACACCACCGAAAAACGCGACACACGCACCTGTAGCGACAGTTGCGCCCACGATAACAAAATACGCGGGAGTGAACGCCACGTTTGGCAGGCAAGCCCCGCAGACATAGCGAGCGACTTTGATATAAACAACTATGCAAAGCGCAACGAAACCCGCACCCCCCACCAAATCAAACGAGAGGCACAAAGGGAGGTAGAACAAAAAGCCGAAGCCGCGCAAACTAAAAAAATTGCGGAAGCCAAAGCGCAACGTGAACAGGAACGCGCCAAAGCAGAAAAAGCACATCAAAAGAAATTACAAAAATTTCTACATAGTTTGCCCGAAAATTTGGACGAAGCAGTTAAAAAAATAGTGCAAGAAAATAATGTAAAAGAACGCAAAATAAACGCTTTTATTTATATAGATTTTGAAAGAGATAATTTATTATTTATTGTTTCAGAAGATACAAAAGGAAATTTATTTGCTACCATTCCTTATGCTGATATGATTGATAATTTTATTGAAGAAATAAAAAATACAATAAATCCAAATCAAAACCAAAGTATCATTGAAATATTACAAGGGATTGAATATAGTTTTAATTGTGGAGATTGCGCCATGACGATAAACGGCTTGTTAGAAGTTGCTTTGTTTTATGAAACAAGAGTAGGTAAAAATAACGCTACTTTTCTTTGTTTTTTGCAGGATAATCCCGCGCATTATACCATAGACTAAAACACACACCCAAGAAAAACCCCCAAAAACGTGCTTTTTAGGGTAGTACCAACACCCCACCGAACCCCCACCGACATAGCACCAACACCCCACCGACATAGCACCAACA
>JAAFJK010000418.1 GCA_013298105.1 Cytophagales bacterium | reverse complement strand
TGCGTCCAATTATTACCTGTTGCTATAGGAACAGCCGTTGCAGTGCCTGTTAAAAGCAACGTGCCACTTGTGCCTTGCCCTTGATAAATGCTTACAGTTCTGCTATAGGCTACATCTACATCATAAAACTTGAAAGCAACTTTATCTAACGAACCGTTGGTAGTGGGTGTAAAAGATTGCCAAACTGCCGCAGTACTCAAAACGAAATTTACCCCATTATCTTCGTCAATTTGAAGATTAGAAGCACTTTCATAGCCCATACCTACCTGAAAAGTTTTAGTAGGAATAATATTTACGCCTACATTTGTACCGTCATCATATATTTTGCTATTCGCAAGACTTGTACCGTTCCAACGTGGAACATAACTTGTTGTCAATATACCTACTTTTGGGTCTGTTTCGGCAGTTAGGAAAGAAGGTGTAACCCAACTTGCTGTGCCTGCGCCATTAGTTTGTAAATATTGGTTAGCCGTACCTGCCACAGTAGGCAAGGAGTAGGCATTGTTTACGTTCAGTGTGCCATTTACACGCAACAAGTTATTGTCAAATTCACCATAAATCAAAGGTAAATTTGTATTGCTGTTATCAATATACAATCTATTTGCTGCAGTTGCGCCTTTACCTGTACTGCTTCCAATAAAAACACTATTAGAGGTTGTCGAAATCTCACCTGCGCCATCTCCTAAAAATACATTAAAACTTCCTGTTGAATTAGCACCTGCATAATTACCTAAAGCTGTATTACTTCCTCCTGTTGTGTTGGCATTCAAAGCCCTATAACCTACTGCAGTGTTCCATGATTGTGTATTATTCTGCAAAGCCAAACCACCAATCGCCACGTTACCTTCGCCATTTACAAAACTGTTTCCTGCATTGTAACCAATAACTGTATTGTTATTGATAGTCAAATCATCATTTGTACCTGCGCCCTCTCCTATAAAAACAGAATTGCCTGTGTTCCTGAAGTCAATCTTGCCTGCATCAATACGCAACTTGCCTATCACGTGCAGTTTATCAGCAGGCGAGGCAGTGCCAAGCCCTACACTCGTGCCATTGTCAAACAAAAGTCCGTTTGCTAAAGTCGTGCCATTCCATTTAGGCAAGTAATTGGTGGTAAGCGTACCTACTTTTGGGTCGCTTTCGGTTATAGGCAAGGTTGTAGAATTAACCCACGTGCCATTGCCTGTAGCATCAGATTGCAATACAAAACCATTGGTTGCGCCTGTAGTCATTTGCAAGTTCGTGGTTTTAGTCTTGCCTACCACTTCGAGTTTTTCGGTAGGTGAGGTAGTTCCCAACCCTACATTCGTGCCATTGTCAAACAAAAGTCCGTTTGCTAAAGTCGTTCCATTCCATTTAGGCAAGTAATTAGTTGTCAAAGTGCCTACTTTTGGGTCGCTTTCGGTGCTTAGGAAAGAAGGTGTAACCCAACTTGCAGTACCTGCGCCATTGGTTTGTAGGTATTGATTAGCCGTACCTGCTACGGTAGGCAAGTTGTAGGCATTATTTACATTCAAAGTACCATTTACACGCAAAAGATTTGTACTGAAGTCGCCCCAAATCAAGGGAGAGGCGGTAGCAGTATTATCAATATATAGTTTGTTGTTGCCTGTTTCATTGTAACCAGAACTACTTCCCAAAAATAGATTGCCTGACCCCGTTGCATTATAACCAGCCTCAAAACCCAACATTGTATTTCTATTTCCTGTTAAATTGCTACGCATTGCGCTTCCTCCAACAGCAGTATTACTATTTCCAGTTGTGTTAAAAAAAAGTGCGCTATCACCAAACCCCACATTTTGATAGCCTGTGGTATTATTTGTTAAAGCCCTGTAGCCTATTCCTATATTTGCATTTGAAGTGTTAGACGCTAAGGCTTGATAACCTATTGCTACATTATTAATAATATTTACGCCCGTCTTTCCTGCTTCAAACCCTACATAAACATTATTGTTAGTAGATAAATCATCATTCAAACCTGCATCTTGCCCAACAAATACTGAGTTGCCTGTATTTCTAAATTCTAACCTACCTGCATCTATGCGTGCATTGCCTACCACGTGCAGTTTATCGGCAGGCAAGGCAGTACCAAGCCCTACATTTGTACCATTGTCAAACAAAAGTCCATTGGCAAGGCTTGTACCATTCCATCGAGGAATATAACTTGTGGTAAGTGTGCCTACTTTCGGGTCGCTTTCGGTGCTTAGGAAAGAAGGTGTAACCCAAGAAGTAACTCCTGCGCCATTGGTTTGTAGGTATTGGTTCGCACTTCCTGCCACTGTAGGCAAGGAATAGGCATTGTTTACGTTCAATGTGCCATTAATGCGTAAAAGGCTTGTACTGAAATCACCATAAATTAAGGGATTGGCGGTATTACTATTGGCAATATACAATTTTTCTGAACCCGTTTCAGAAAAACCTGCAAATGCACCCAAAAAAACGTTGTTGTTTCCTGTATTTGAAAAGCCTGCGTTTATTCCCAATGCAGTATTTCTAACACCTGAAACATTGTTATTCAAAGTTCTGTAACCTATAGCTGTATTATCAGAGGCAGTTGTACCCACTAAACCTGCTTCATATCCTATGTATGTATTTTGGTTAGTAGTCAAATCATCTGCATTGCCTGCATTTGTGCCTATGAATACAGAACGCCCTGTATTTTGAAAATCCAACTTGCCTGCATCAATGCGTAACTTGCCTACCACGTGCAGTTTGTCTAAGGGTGTAGCAGTGCCAAGTCCTACATTCGTGCCATTGTCAAATAAAAGTCCATTGGCAAGGCTTGTACCATTCCATCGAGGAATATAACTTGTGGTAAGTGTACCAACTTTTGGGTCGCTTTCAGTAGTGAGGAAAGAAGGTGTAACCCAACTTGCTACCCCTGCGCCATCGGTTTGTAGGTATTGGTTCGCGCTTCCTGCCACTGTAGGCAAGTTATAAGCATTATTTACGTTCAAGGTACCATTTACACGCAAAATATCAGAAGCAAAATCGCCAAATATCAAAGGAGAGGCAGTATTTGAGTTATCGATGTAAAGTTTGTTAGAGCCTGTTTCATTTTGCCCTGCAAGATTGCCTAAAAAGATATTGGCTGAACCTGTGGCGTTTTGTCCTGCTGAAAAACCAATGGCAGTATTTTCGAGACCTGCTATATTATTTCTCAAAGCACTCGCGCCTATAACTACATTCTTGTAGCCTGTAGTGCTACTTCTTAGGGCAGACTCACCTACAGCTACATTGACAAAACCTCCTGTCATGGCATTGCCTGCATTTGTGCCTAAAGCAGTGTTATTGATGCTCGTAACATTGGTAAGTGTTTGATAACCTACGCCTACGTTGCCCGAAGCGGTTACGCCATTTTGTCCTGATTGATGACCTATATAGGTGTTGTTTCTATTACTCAAATCATCATTTGCGCCTGCATCTTGACCTATAAAGATAGAAGCACCTGTATTGCGGAAATCAATCTTGCCTGCATCAATGCGTAACTTGCCTACCACGTGCAGTTTGTCTAAGGGTGTAGCAGTGCCAAGTCCTACATTCGTGCCATTGTCAAACAAAAGTCCGTCAGCCAAAGCTGTACCGTTCCAACGTGCCAAGCGTCCTGTAGTCGTAGTAGCTACTTTCGGGTCTGTTTCTGTGAAACTACCCGCGCCTATAGAAGCCCAAGCAGAGCCATTGTAGTAATAAAAACCTGTAGTATTGTCGGTTTGATAGACCATCAAGCCCGTTGCAGGTGAGGCTATCGCGGTGCGTTGCGCCTCTGTCATGCGCGGAATCAAAATACCTTTGGTGGTACTTTGCACATCAAGCATGGCAGAATTGTCGGGGGCTGTGCCTGTAGTATTCACACTGATACCGCCTTGCGCATACGCTTTGTTGCTTGTACCAAGATATATCAAAAATATACTAACAACAATAAGCAAGTGAAGAATTTTTGTGTTCATAATAAAAATGCGATTAGTTTTTTGATTGCAAAATACACTGCAAAAAATCATTTTTACGCTATTTTTACCCTTACAAAAACTTAACTAACCCTTACAAAAACTTAACAAAAACCATTTAATTATTTGATTGTCAATATTTTATATAAAAATTGATTTAATAAAATAAAAAAAAATCATGCTACCCTTTTCAATAATACACGCTAATTTTGCAAAGCTCTCAAGTCAAAACGCGGGCTTTTTATTTGTTGCTATGCGAAAACTTTTAAAATTGTGTGTGGTCTTTTATCTATTTTTGCATGGAGAGCTAATAGCTCAACCGCTTGCACAAAAAGGCATCATACTACTCAAAGATTGGAATTTTGAAAAAAATAATGTGGTAAAGTTGCATGGCGAATGGTTATTTTTCCATGATGTATGGCGTGCAGAGCTTGCCTCTCAAAAATCGTTGCTCTTGCCTGTCCCTTCTGATTGGCACAATGTGCATACAGGACATACAGGAACGTATCAACTTTCTATCTCCCTTCCCAAAACATCGGCGCGTTTGTATCTTGCTATCAGAGCTATGCGGTCGGCAGGCAAGGTTTGGATAAATGGCAAAGAAGTGGGTGAGGTAGGCAAGGTAGGCAAGGACTTACAAACAGAAATAGCCTCTGCCAAAAACTTTGAATGTCCCTTGCCTACAGGCGAAACAGAAGTCCTCTTACAAATAGAAGTCTCGAACTTCCATCATGCCAAATCGGGGCTTTTATACAACGTTCAACTTTGTACCGAAAAGCACTTGCAAAAATACATCTTGTACGAAACCATCTCGTTGGGTTTTTTATTGGGTGTGCTTATTTTAGGTTGTTTGATTCATGGCTTGTTGTATATCTTTTTGCGCTCTGAAAAGTATTTGTTGTATTGTGCCTTGATGATGTTGGATTTTGGGATACATATCTTGTGCCTTGCTACACGCCCTTTGTATGATTGGGTGGGTGATGCAAATTGGCACATAGCTTACAGGGTGGAGTTGGCTACTATAGTATTAGGCTTGATTTTTGGGCTTAAATTTTATGCACACTTATTCGCCTTCCATGAGAAATTACGCATTTTTCTGAAATATACTACAGGTGTCATGTTCTTGGAAACGGCAGGGATAACTTGCCTACCTACGCCTACTTTTACCTATTTTGATTTTTTGATTTCAGTCAATTTGATACTCACAGCCGCCGCCCTTGCCTACATCAATGTTAAAGCGATTCAAGCACAACAAGAACGTAATATTTGGCTTTTGGTTACCAATTTGCTGTTATTTTCTTTCTTTTTGCGCGACAATTTTGTATTGAACCAAAATGTAGCCCAAGTGGAGTGGTTTCATGTTGTCATTATATTGTATTTGTTGGCTGTGAGTTTGATATTGATGCGCAAAATTGCCCTTGTAGTATCGAATGAAAAAAAAATAGCCGAAGATTTAAAAGCCACTACTACTACTTTAGAATTTCAAAATATACATTTGGAGCAGTTGGTAAAAGAGCGAAGCGAGCAACTGATGGAAGCTGAAAAACAGAGCCATCAATTAAAGTTGGATATGAAGGGGCGCGATATGGATATGCTTACTGCAAGCAATCAAATCAAGGTGCAGTTAGTCAAAAACCTTGTAGTAGAATTGGAAAATTTGCCTAAAGAAGAAAAACAACTGCACACTGCCCTCAACTCGCTCATCAATCGCCTCAAAACTCAGAACAATGTGGAGGACAAATTGGAAGCCCTCTCCAAAGATATGGAGCGTGTAAATGCTGAATTTCACAGCCGTTTGGCAACTCGTTTCCCTGAATTAAGCAAAACAGAGCGCGAACTTTGCGCCTACATCAAACTCAATATGTCAAACAAAGAAATTGCGGAACTCCGCAACACAAGCCTGAATACTATCAATGTAACGCGCAGTCGATTGCGCAAAAAATTGGGCTTGGCGCGTGATGAAGAATTGGAGTCTTTTATTCAGCAGTTTTAGCCATAGGCAGTTCCACTGTGATTGCCCTTTTTCGCACATAAAATTCAGCACAGCAAGAACCACTTTGTAGGGGTGATGAAAAACGACTTTAAAGATTAGTAGTGTTTTTGTGTGTGCTTTTAGCACGCGGATACGGATTTTTTAATTTCTAAAATATAAAAAATCCGTATCCGCGTGCCTCTTTCACAAATTAATCATGTCGTTATCAAATCATATCTATTCTTTGACAGACTTGTAAATAAAGACTTGTTTTTCATCTTTACTTTCCATCGAAAGTATCATTTTTTTGCTCGACACTTTCACAATCGTAAAAACTTGTGGAGGCGCATCAGCTGTCAGGATAGTGAGCTGTTTTTCATCTTCAGAGAGTTGCCACTTATTCAGGGTAGTTTTCTTTAAAGTGCGTCCTTGTGGTCCTTTGGTATAAATATGCACTTGGCACGCACCATTTTTTTGAAATTCTAAGACTGAAGCGAGTCCATTTTGGCGTTGCCTATCAAGCCATGCTTCGTCATATTTTTTTCCATTCATTTCCATACCAATCATGAGCCATCTTCGCGCTATTTGGTCGCGCAGAGCAGTCGTAGAAAAGGGCAGGCAAGTCAAAAGGCAGGCAAGGAGAACGTGCATATTTACGGTTTTGGATTTATGATTTATGCTTATTGGTTCTTCGAAAGTTATTGCGGAATAGGCTGTAGCACAGGCTTCCAGCCTGTCGTTTTCAAGTCATAAACAGGCTGGAAGCCTGTTCTACAGTTTTGCCTCCGCAATAACTTTCGAAGAACCACTTTTATTTTAACGTATTCCTAAAAAATTTGTTATGGCACATGGCTAAATGGCATTAAAAAAATTTTGCAGTTCGCGCCAAATCAATTCACTTTCAAAACCTTTGGAGGTAAGATAGAGGGCTATTTTTTGTTTTAGTACAGCTTGATTCGGTTCTTGGGAGGCAAGGGCGGTGTATTTTTTTTGCAAAAGTTTTTGTAAAGTAGCCAAATAGTCTGCCTCCTCTATTTCTGCCATGCCTTTTTTGATACAATAATCAGAAATTTTTTTTTGCTTTAAGGCATACAATATTTTTTGCCTACCCCAATGCATTACCCTGAACTTGCCTCCCGCAAAGGCTTTGGCATATCGCTCCTCGTTCAAAAAATTTTCTTCTATCAGTTGTACGATAAGCACTTCTGCATCATCTCCATACACGCCCAGCTCATGTAGCTTTTCGCGTGCTTCTTGGTGTGTGCGCTCTTGGTAAGCGCAATATTTCATAAGTTTTGGCAGGGCTTGTTTAGGAGTCATGGGGATTACGTTTGTAAATGAGGTTCTTAAACAGTTAGGAATGAAAATAAAATAACATAATAATTTCACTCACGCGAAGCCACGCTGTAAGCGTCTGTTGGTATTGCCTAACCGCGTAAAAGCTCGATAGCAGACGCTTACAGCGTGGCTAAATATTCTCAAGTTATTTTTTACTCGTTCCTTATTGCAAAAAAAGAGAGGCGCGTGTTCCCACGCGCCTCAAAATATTTTTTGTTAAAAAAGCGTGTAATAACTTTCAAAGAACTATGATAGTTAATCTAAAAATCGTAAAATTCTATTTTCTGACAAATACAAAGTTACTACCCGGTTCGTTCTTGTCAAGTTCTCCCCACACAGGCGTTGGTTTGATGTCAATAAGGTAAGATTCTAACTCTTCCAGCGTGAGCATTCCGTCCTTGCCTCCCTCACTGCGGATAGCCGCAAGGAGTTTGCGCATAAAAGGCGAATGTCCCCCTGGTTTGCCATCAGGTACATATTCCTTGCCTCCCGAAGTGATGTATCTGCGCGTTTCGTAAGTCATGATGCGGTTGATAAAATCTTGGCGATTTTTGAAAATATCATCTCTTGCGCCTCTTGATTCTATAGCCTTATCTATCGTACCTCCAAAACAAGCATCTGCAATATACAAGGTATGTTTGCAAGGAATGGCATTGATGAGCGAGCGAAGATGGTCGTGGGTAATGTAAGATTTCATAGTATTGCCTTTATACTCTGAATCTGTCATGACGAGTGCGCCCTTTCTTACAGTCTGGTCGAAATGTCCATGTCCTGCATAAAATATCAAAAATTGGTCATTATCGGCATAGTCTTTCCCTATATATTCTCTGATTTTGAGTTCAAACTCCTCTTGAGTGCAGTTTTCTATCACTTCTACTATGAATCCATAAATAGCCTCCAAATCTTTGGCTAACGTTTTGGCATCATGGATAGGATTGTAGAGTTGCGACCAGTTTGCATAATTGTTGTTGCCAATCAATAGCGCGTAACACTTGCCTACCTGCACTTTCTCGAGGTCGGCTACTTTAGGCTCTTTCGGTGTGGCAGGCAAGGGCGTTTTCTTTTTCTCTACATCAAAAAAAGTTTCTCCTACATTGCCTCTTTTGTCAAAGGCTTGAATAAATATCTTCGTTTGGTCATTTTTTAGGGGTGTTTTTCCTTCAAAATTTCCCTCAGAGTCCAACTTGGCTAAATTTCCATTGATAAGCACTTTCGTGATGCCACTTTCATCACGTGCCAGCCCTGTTACTATGATTATTTCGCTGGCATCTTCTATGATTACGCCGCCGCGCGTAGCTACAGGCGAGAATATCGTAAGTACAGGTGGTGTTTTATCACTGCTGGAGGCTTCTATGCGTGTGAGCAGGTCTATAACTTGTTTTTTGTCTTGCTCGTTGCCCTTTTTGGTAGGCAAGAGTTCGTTTGCTTTTTTGGCTACTTCTGCCGCGCGGGTAGTTTCATCTAATTTGAAATATATTTGGGCAAGTAACAGGTTATTGGCATAGTTATCACTGAATCCTGTGGCTTTCATAGCCCATTCTTTGGCTTGTTTCAGTCCTTCTATGTGTTCTACTTCGAGGGTAGCAAGGGTTTGTGCCGCGAATACGTATTCATTTTCGGTTTTGGCTACAGAGGCAAAGTCTTTCATAGCCGTTTCGTACATATTATTTTCGTTCAAAAGCAAAGCACTTACTGCCTTCAATACAAAGCCTTTGGGAGAAAGTATTTTTGCATTGGGCAGTTGCATCAATTTGGTTGATTTTTGCAGACAGCTTCTGTGGCTACCGATTTGGAGTAGGATTTGTGCCTCTTCAAAAATGTATAGCAGGTTAGTTTTGTCAAGTTCGTGGGCTTTGGTATAGGCACTGAGGGCTTGAGCTTGATTATTTTGGTTGTTGTAATATTGACCCAAAAAGCCATAAAAACGGGCGTTTTCTGAATTTGTCTTAAGGGCTTGTTTGATGTCGCGCTCTGCGAGGTCTTTGTCGCCTTGTTTTTGATACAGCAAAGCTCGAAAAGCCAATACCTCTTGGTTGGGGTTATCTGTATCGCCATTGCGAAGCATTTTTCTACAATCTTCTATAGCGGCGCGTGTATTGACTGCTACCTCAAGATTACGGACTTTGTAAAGGAAATAATCTATATTTTGGGGTGCAAGTTTAGCCGCTTTTTCGAGGGGAGATTTGGCAGCTGCATATTCACCTTGCTCAAAATACGTAAAACCTTGATGAAAAAGGTATTCGTGATTGTCAGATGCCAGTTCTACAGCTTTGCTAAAGTCTTGCAAAGCATTCGAGGAGCGATTCAGTTTAAGATGACAAAGACCTCTTTGAAAAAAGTATGCGTGGTTTGTGGCTTCCATTGCCAATGCCCTACCCCATGTATCTGTAGCTTGGGCGTAAGCCCCATACTTCATCTGCTCACGCGCTTTGTCAGCGATAGAGTTTTGTGCTTGGAGATGTTGCAGAGTTGCTATTGTGAATAGCACTATGAATAATGCGATCGCTTTCATAGGAGCGTTAAGGTTTAGTAGATGAAAAGTGTCATTATTTACATGACCAATTTCGGAGGTTGAACGAAATGGTCTCTTTGGTGTGGTAGTTTATATTGCAAAAGTAAGATTATTTTGGATAATTACCAAAAAACCAAAACATATTTTTTAATTTTTTGTTAATAAAAAATATTATTCAGGTACAGTTGGTAATTAAGTATTTGATAATCAGTTTTTTAGATATTTTATAAGTTTTTATATTGAAAAAACTTTTTTTTCTTACATATACATATTTTTGCCTTTTTGTGTAATATCTACCTTGCCTACCCGCGCAGGCAGGCAAGGTAAATTTTATTTTTTATCTTGATGAATAGTAATTTTGGAGGCAGAGGCTTTCGCCTTGATGATTTCGATGCCTTCTTTTTCCATATTTTTGCTCTTGTAGATACGCAAAGCTGTAGTAGCGTCGATGGCTTCGGTCGTCTGTTCGCCAAAAGTAGGGATAATATCCAAGCTCTCTAATCTGATGCCTATTTTCTCAAAATCTACATTTGCTTTGTCAAAAATAGCTTTCTCAAAATTTGCATCAAAATCTACGACATCTTGTGCTTTGAAGTATTCGCGGCATATATCCTTGATTTTCTTGTCCAAAAGTGTACTTTCAAGACTCTCAAATTGTGAATCGATGTATTCTTTTTTTGCCTCTGTGTCGTATTTGGCAGAGCCAATTCCACGCCCATTGGGTATGAATTTGAGGGGCTGTACGATAGAGTACGTATAATCCATATCCACAAACGCACTTACATTGTTATCAAACGTAACTTTGTAACGGCTCTCCCCTACCAACTGATAGTTTGGAATCATGACTATGCGATAGCAAAAATTGCCTACACCGCTTGGGATTTGCTTGCCTGTTTCTACCATTTCCCACGTTTTTCCGCAGTCTTTGGTCAGGACGACTTGGATATTGGAGGGGGCGAATGAGCATTGACTAAGCAAAAAAGTACAACACAACGCACCCAATAGTGCCGAGAGAGTTAATTTCATAAGACGTAAAGTTTAAATTCAGTGCAAATATACGCTATTTTTTGTTTTGGGCGCAATGCGCTATTTTTTCTGAAAAAAAAGTCCTTTTCTATCATAGAAAAGGACTTTTAGATAAGATTAAGTTTTGGATTATCTTACGACTACCTTTCTGAAAAACTTACGTTTGTCATCTTGTAATTCGAGCATATACACACCCGCAGGCAAGGTACGCACATCAAACGTATATTGGTTACTTTCAGTAGAAGTAGCCAACTTGCCTACCTGTGCAGTCGCACCAAGTAAATTTACAAGACGCGCTTGTGCTTGTTTGAGGATAGGATTATGAACAAGCGTTACGGTAAGTTTGTCTTGAGCAGGATTTGGATATACAGTCAAATAGCGTGCAATGTCATTTTCTGCCGAAGTAGGTGTAAGTACATCTATTTTTATGGGGGCAGGTTGCAAAGCACCGCCTACATTTTCAGCCACCAAATAGACATCATAATCTGTAGTCAAGTCTGCCCCAATGATATTGGCGATAACTTCTGCATTTACCACACTATTCGTAAGTGTGGCGGCAAAAGCCGCATTTACAGTCGCGCCTGTGGCATCTTGTCCTGCTTTTACTTGGGCTGAAGTAGGCGCGCTGGCGTTATTGGGCAACACCACGAAATACGTCTTGCCTACCTCCGCCAAACTTGAAACAATGTTGAAACGCGCACTCAATGGATTAGAAACCACACTCACATTGGTTATTTTGGGATAACCCGCCGTAAAAAGCAGTTGGGCTGTTTTTACATCTACTTTGGTGGGTGCCGTCTGCAAATTCAAGAATAAATCGTCTGATACAAAATAGACATCATAATCTGTATTGATGCTCAAGTTTGTAACAGTTCTTGTATATTCTGTATTGGCAAGTGTGTTATTGATAGTGCCGAATAAGTTTGTACCCACTGCTGTACTTGTGGCATCTTGTCCCGCTTTTACTTGAGCTGAAGTGGGTGCGGTGGCGTTATTGGGCAATACCACAAAGTACGTCTTGCCTGCCTCATTCAGATTAGTTATCAAACGGAAAGCACCTGATATGATTTGGTCTGCTTTGGGATAAGTAGCTGTAAATGCAGGCGGTACTATATCTGCAGGCGCGGCTGTTACATCTACTTTGACTGCTGTAGCTTGGAGGTTCGGTATTTCGTCTTCAGCCACAAAATATACATCATAGTCTGTCAAAATCGTGATGCCTGTTACGGTAGCTGTGGCAGGCAAGTTCGCTACTTGTGTCAAAGTACCTTTGAAAGTACCTGTAAGTGGATTTCCTGCGCCATCTAAGCCAGCTTTTACTTGGGCGGCTGTAGGGGCGGGTGCGTTATTTGCTACTACCACATAGTATGTCTTGCCTCCTTCGTTGATGCTACTTTCTACTTTGAAAGAGGCAGTCGTGATGTCGCTTACTTTCGGAAAAGTGGCTGTAAAAGTAGGTGCAGTAACGTCAGGCGTAACAGTACCTATCTGTAGGCGTACACTCACAGGATAGTGGTCTGTAGTCGTATTGGCATAGTCTGCAATCACACCTGTATAATCTTCGCGCTTAAGCGAATTGATATAATACATAGCTGATACTTCATTGCTGAGGACGATATGGTCTATAGCCTGTGTCGAGCCTATGAAAGTAGTAATGTTATTGTCCGAAAGTGCAGATTTGGAAGGTGTAGCATAACCTACTACATCATCTACAAAGTTTTTGTAAGGCGAAACATTGGGCGTTACGATAGATACATCTAAGTCATCATTGAAGTCACCCAGTACGATTACGTTGTCTGTAGCGCGGTTAGCATCTAAGAAAGTCTTTAAGGCTATCGAGTTTGACTCACGTTGCGTAAAATCAGCGACATTTACACCACCTGCTTTTGCGTGCATATTGAAGATGTAGAAAGTTTTGGTAGAGCCTTCTATGGTGGCATCACCTTTGAAAAGTACAGGTTGTCTGCCATCTACCCACGTAGAGCCAAGTGTCATAACTTGTGTGGTAACGTTGGTAAAAACTGAAGTTTTGTAGATAAATGCCCTTGCCTGCTGTGCCTCTCCAAAGCCTGAAGTGTGCATCACGCGCACACCTGTATAACCTGCGGGGGCAAGTTCAGTTACAAGTGTTTGGAAGCTATTTTCTCCATTTTGGTTCGTAACTTCTTGGAAGCAATACAGGTCTGCATTGATTTGCTGAATGACTGACTTGACGTTATTGCGTTGCAAAACCTCATTCGTAGGTCCATTGGTATTATCTCCAAACCATTCCAAATTCCAAGTAACAATGTCAAGCGTTTGGGCTTTGGTAAGGATAATTTGAGGAGCTTTGTTATAGACTTTAAAGTCATCTAAAGTCCAGCGCGTACCGTTGGTAGTGGTGGAAGTATAGACAAAGGCAAGGCGCGTATTGGAACCTTTATAGGCTGTAAGGTCTATGTCTTTGGATTCTGTCCAGTTGGTACCTGCGGCAGTGGGTAGCGGGGTAGGAAAGTTTACCCCTCCTGTAAGTGTAATCCATGTAGCCGCGCTTGGATTACCACTTGTATAGTTGGTAGAAACGCGAATCGTAAGTGGGTCGCCTGCAAAGTTTGAGGCAGACCAGAAGCTAAAATTGGGACCTGCAAAAGCCGATATATCTAAGGCAGGCGAGATAAGCCAATCTTCGTTGGCATTGTTGCCACTTGCAAAACCATTCATTTGTGCGCCATTGTTGCTTCTTCCAAAAGTAGTACAACTCCATTCTTGCGCACCTACAGCACTGAAGCGTGTCCAGCTACTGATATTCGCACCTGTAGTACAGACCGCAAAATCTTCTACAATGTCGTTGGTATTGGGTACTATAGTCGTAACATCAACTTTCACAGGACTTGCCTGCAAGTTGGGTGTATTGAAAGTGGGCGCATCTTCGGCTACTACATATATATCATAAGAAGTTGCTTGAGTAAGTCCTGCTATATTCGCGCTGTATTCAGTCGCGCCTGCTACGTTGTTGATAGTGCCTTTGAGGTTGTTTGCTATAGCCGTACCTGCACTGTTTTGTCCTGCTTTTACTTGGGCAGAAGTGGGGGCAGTTGCATTGTCGGGTACTACAACGAAGTACGTCTTGCCTGCCTCATTGATATTCGTCAGCAAGTTAAAAGAAGAACTTGCTATGCCTGAAGTTTTTGGATAAGTAGCTGTAAAAGTAGGCGCGGTAACATCAGGTGTAGCGGTTGTAATATCCAATTTTACGGCACTTGCCTGTAGATTGGGAATAGCATCTTCAGCCACTACATACACATCATACGCAGTCGCACTTGCTATGCCTGTGATGACAGCCGTAAGTTCTGTATTCGCTGTAGTGTGGTCTATAGTGCCTTTGAAGCTCGCGCCTACTGCCGTAGAAGTTGCATCTTGTCCCGCTTTTATTTGGGCAGGTGTGGGGGCAGTTGCGGCATCAGGTACGATTACAAAGTAGGTTTTGCCTATTTCGTTGATTTGGGAGGCAAGGGTAAAACCTGTAAGATTGACAAGGGAAGTTTTTGGAAATGTACTTGCAAAAATGGGAGGCAAGATGTCAGAGGAAGTCGTGCTTACATCTATTTTGATGGGGCTTGCCTGCACATTCGGCACATTGTCTTCAGCCACTGCATAAATGTCATACGCTGTCCCATTTGTAAGTCCTATTACGTTGGCAGTTACGTCTGTATTGGCTGTAAGATGATTAAGTGTGCCTTTCAGGTTATTGGCGACTGCTGTGCCTGTGGCATCTTGTCCTGCTTTTACTTGGGCAGACGTGGGTGCGGTAGCATTGTCAGGCAATATCACAAAATACGTCTTGCCTGCCTCATTGATGTTGCTTAGGAGGTCAAGCGTAGTGCTTGAGATGTTATTAGTTTTGGGAAAAGTAGCCGTAAAAGTGGGTGCGGTAACGTCAGCTACAAAAGAGGTAGCATCTGCCCAAGTAGTCGCTACGCGAATATAGTCAACAGAACCTGTAGCGGCATTAGTGCCTGTGCCTTGTCTAACACATACCCTACTAATCTCTGGTGGGTCTGTAGTAGTTCCGCCATCACTCAGCAATGCTGTAGGTTCTGTAGTGGGGATACCTGCAACAGTTTCAAATAAATACATCGCACTTGTATCATTTGTATTTCCAGCTACTATGGTATGCTTTATCACCACAAGATAAACTGTGTTGAATGAATAAGTATTTGCAGTATAGGCACTTGCTGTACCAGAACCACGTGAAAAACCAAATTGAAAACCACCTGCTACAGATTTGACAAATAGTCTTGCTGTAAAGGTGCTAGCACTTGTAGTTGGTGGAGTTGTTGGAGTTGAGCCTAAATGTAAAAAATAGTCGCCTGTAGATTGTGCTGTAGCAATGCTAACCAAAAATGAAGCATATACTGAGCCAGCACTTTGCGCCACAAAACCACGATTTAAATCTTGCCCACTGGTGGCAAAAGATAATTTGCCACCAGTTGCAGGAAGTGCGCCAAGATTCAAACTCCCTAAAGTGTATTGAAGATTGGGTGTGGCTGTTGTGCCTGTGAGATTCCAGTTGGCACTGCCTACAGTAAGCAAATCGCCTGCTGTAGTGCCATAATCAAATTGCTCAGTAAGTAGTTGAGCATTCGCAGAGGCACAAAAAAAGAGCGAAAGGCACAGTAGCCTCCACGCTCCACATAAATTTCGATAAAGATTAGACATATACTTTTTTGATTTTTTTTGCAAAATTAGGAAAAATATGGCAAATATAGTTTTGTCTTAAGATTATTTTTTTGTAAACAAGCTGTGCTGAAAAAGGGCAGGCAAGTTTTGGCTTTTTACAGATATAATTCTATCTTTGCGACTATAAAACTAAGCATGATGGAAGACAAGATAAACAAAGTTTTGATTATTGATGATGATGAAGATGTGCTTTTTGCGGCAAAACTTTTGCTGAAACGCCACGTCCGAGAAGTAGTCCTTGAGAAAAACCCCAAGCAAATCCCTTTTTGGTTGAATAATGACAGCTTTGATGTCATACTGCTTGATATGAACTTCAGCCAAGACACCACGAGCGGAAAAGAGGGTATTTTTTGGCTTCAAGAAATCATGCAACGTGATGCACAGGCAGTCGTCATCATGATTACGGCTTTTGGTGATGTAGAAACTGCTGTAGAAACGCTTAAATTGGGGGCAACAGACTTTGTACTCAAACCTTGGCAGAATGAAAAACTATTGGCGACCATTCACGCTGCCGCGCGACTAAGGCACTCATTGGCAGAAGTCAAAACACTTAAAGACAGTAAAAAACAACTTTCAGATGACCTAAATTCGCCTTTTGTGGAGATGCTGGGCGATAGTCCCGCTATGCTTCAAGTAAAACAACTGATAGAAAAGGTAGGCAAGACTGATGCGAATGTACTTATATTGGGCGAAAACGGCACTGGAAAGGAACTGGTAGCCCGCGCATTGCACAAAAATTCCTTGCGCAAAGAGCGTGATTTTATAGGCGTAGATATGGGGGCTATCAGCGAAACACTGTTTGAAAGTGAACTTTTTGGCTATAAAAAAGGCGCGTTCACAGATGCAAAAGAAGACCGTACAGGTCGCTTTG
>JAAFJK010000651.1 GCA_013298105.1 Cytophagales bacterium | reverse complement strand
CCTAAAACGCTATGGAATTTAGTTATTTCGAAAAAGGTATAAAACAAACCGTACCTACCTCTACCTATACAATAGAGGAGTTTTTATCACATATACAAGGCGGTTTTTGGGCAAAACAAATACACGCATTGCGCCAAGAAACAGACACCGAGAAGGCGAAGAAACTAAAGGCAAGTTTGCCTTACGTTACTATTTCTGGGGTGTTTGCAAAGAGGGACATTGCCCACATTACTGCGCATAGCGGACTAATGCAAGTGGATATAGACAAGCTCGGAGAGGAGCAAAAATCATATCTCAAAAAACAACTTTCCGATGATGAATATGTGCTTGCCTGCTTTGATAGCCCTACCAATACAGGGCTAAAATGTATCTTTGTAATAGACGCAGATGCCAACCTACACGCCCAAAACTTTGCCTACATAGAGCATTATTTTTTGAGCAAATACGGCATTGCTATAGACAAATTGTGCAAAGACGTTGGGAGAGCTATGTACGTCAGCTTTGATGCCGAGATGTACGCCAACGCCAACGCCAAAAAATTCGATTTTGTGCCTACTGAAGTGCTGAATTTTGACATTTTGCATGTAGCATACGAGATAGAATTTGAGAAAAAAAAACAAGGGAAAGGAGAATATTTTGCAGACGTTTTTAAGTTGTGTGAAAATTGGGTAGGCAAGAAATATGCCTACACAGATGGACAAAAAGCAATGTTCCGATTTTCACTTGCCTGCCTACTTTGTGAGTTTGGAATAGGAGAGAGCGAAACACTTGCCTACCTGCTCGCACTATACCCAAGCGCATCAGGCGAGGCAAAGGTAAGGCAGGAGGTAGGCAGTGCCTACAAAAAATGCAACTTTGGGAGCAGACAATTCAACGAACCCAAAGCCAACGCCACAAACAAAAAAACACCCAAAGACAGCGAAAATACAGATACAGATACAAAAGAAGCAGAAACAGCATGGGAGGACGATTTGCCCGAAGACCTCTCACAATCTGAAAAAGATAGCTTCTACAGCTATGGCTTTTATCAGTACAAGAACTGCCTATACTTTGCAGAAAGAGGCAGAAAATTAGAGAAAATAGCCAACTTCACTATAAAAATACTTTTTCTCATCCGCTCTAAGACCAACCCCAAACGCATTGTCGAACTCCGAAACGAATTTGGCATAACGACCACTTTAGACTTGCCTATCGAGGCACTTATCAATGTTTCAAAGTTCAATACCTATACACAAAGCGAGGGAAATTTTCTGTTTGAAGGCAAAGAATTACACCTAAACAAGCTCAAGCGAAAATTGATGCTTGATGAGAAAAGCGCGAAGGAAATAGACACTTTGGGCTATCAGCGCGAAGGCGAATTTTGGGCGTGGGCAAATGGCATCTATGCGGGGGGGCAATACATAGAGGCGGACACTTACGGCATTGTGAGCTATAAGAGCAATAATTATTTCTTGCCTGCCCTCTCCAAAATCTACAGCTATGATGATGTAAGTTTTGAGAACGAAAAGAAGTTCATCTACAAAAAATCAAGGCTCACTTTTGCAGAATGGGCTACAAAATTTTGTAGTGTGTATAAGGAAGAAAATAACGGCAGAATAGGCGTACTGTATTACATAGCCGCCATATTTCGGGACATTATACAAAGGGAAAAGCAATTTTTCCCTATCCTTAATATGTTTGGAGTACCGCAAACAGGCAAAACTTCTTTTGCCTCAAGCCTGCTCTATCTTTTTGGAGAAAAACAGGAGGCGTTTATGCTCGGAAATGCGGGTACTGTAAAAGGGTTCATGCGTAAATTTGGGCAACTGCGCAATGCTTTGGCGTGGCTTGACGAATACAAAAACAACTTGAACCTAAAAACCATAGAGGCAATCAAAAACCTTTGGGACGGTGTGGGGTATGAACGCGCCAAGATGACACAAGATAGCCGTACCCAAACCACGCCTATCTATTCAGCTTGCCTGCTCTCTGGGCAGGAGCTACCCACTGCCGATAGTGCTTTAACTTCACGTTGTTTGATGACTATTTTCAAAAAAACAAACTTCAATGAAGTAGAACAAAATGAGTTCAACGAACTCAAAACCTACCAACTGCAAGGCATCAGCGCAATCACACACGAAGTTTTGAAATTGCGTGAAACCTTTATGCAAACGTTTACGGACACTTTCAAACGTGCCTTTGACGATTTGCAGGCAAGTTGCAAGGCTGATGATAGGATTTTAAGCAATCACGCTGTTTTGCTTACCACTTTTCGCATAATGCAAAAAGACCTTGCTTTGCCCTTCACAGAAGCGCAAATATTGGCACAACTAAAAGAAATGATAAACAAAACTACCAATATGATGGGGCTTGCCAATGATGTACGCAAGTTTTGGGATACTGTAGAATACCTCTACGCCAAAGGCGAGATAAAAGAAGGAGAAGACTTTGCTATCAAAGAAGGCTTATTGGCTATCCGCCTCACAAAGATTTACCCGCTCTATATGGAGGCTTTCTCCAAACAATTTGGCGTAAGAGGTATGGACAAAACAAGCCTTACCCAATACCTCAAAGCCTCGCCTTCTTTCCACGACTTCAAAGACAGTATGCGCATAGGGGGGCAGGTTACAAGCGCGTACCTGTTCAACCTTACCACACTAAAAGTAAGCATAGGAGAGGAGCAGGCAAGTG
>JAAFJK010000581.1 GCA_013298105.1 Cytophagales bacterium | reverse complement strand
ATCAATTTTTGTTGCAAGATTTGGTTAAAAATATCCACCTTTTTGCATTCATGGCAGGCTATCAACCGCGCACTTACAAAGATACAGACGAAATAAATATCAAAACTGCTGAACTTTTAGGAAAGTTGCACGAGCAATTAGCAGATGCTGAAATGGATAGTTATGAATTAGATATGTGTTTGGTTCGTTTGGTGTTTTGTATGTTTGCAGACGACACAGGCATTTTTGAAAAAAACATTTTTTGGGAATACATCGACAAATTTACAGAGCAAAATAACCATCAAATTTTGATGCACATTTTAGCTATTTTTGAAACATTGAACACACCTTATGAAAAAAGAGGCAAACGCTTAGAAATACCTTTAGCACAATTTCCTTACGTAAACGGCAATTTATTTGCAGAAAAATTATCTTATAAGACCTTACAACCCGAAGCCCGCAAAATTATTTTAGACATTTGCGCTTTAGATTGGGGAACTATCTCGCCTGCCATTTTTGGTTCTATGTTTCAGGCAGCAATGAATCCCAATGAAAGAAGGAATTTAGGGGCGCATTATACCTCTGAAGGCAATATACAGAAAGTTATCAGACCGCTTTTTTTAGATGATTTGTATGCAGAGTTTGATAAAATTAAGCATAACGTAGGTTTATTGCAAGAATTTCATGAAAAACTTGCCTCCCTGCTCTTTCTTGACCCCGCGTGTGGTTGTGGCAATTTTCTCATCATTACGTATCGTGAATTGCGTGAGCTTGAATTGTTAGTTTTAAAAGAACTTTACAAAGATACGGAAGCTATAGAAAATATAGACTCCATTTTGAAGGTAAGTCTTTTACAGTTTTATGGCATCGAGATAGATGATTTTGCTGGGCAGATAGCGCAATTAGCTATGTGGCTGACGGAACATCAAATGAATATAAAATTTAGCCAAACGTTTGGTAAGTATTATGCACGCATTCCACTCAAAGACTCTGCTAAAATTATTTGCACCAATTCTTTAGAGATAGATTGGGATGAACTTTTGATAGAGCCAAAGCCTGTGGTAGAAAAGAAAAAAATAGATATTTTTCCCAAAGGCAAACGCAAGCCTGTAAAAAACTTTCACACGCTTTTTGAGCCACAACCTGAGCCTGAACCTATCATAGTAGAAAAGCCTAAACAATACAACTATATTTTGGGTAATCCGCCTTTTGTGGGACATCATTTGCAGAACGAAGCGCAAAAAAAACAACTAAACACCATTTTGCATGACATCAAAAGTTCAGGTGTGATGGATTATGTTTCGGCATGGTTTTACAAGGCTTCTGCCTATATACAAAATACAAAAATAAAATGCGCTTTTGTAAGTACCAACTCCATCACGCAAGGCGAGCAGGCAAGTATTTTGTGGGGCGTACTTTTTCAAAAATATAAAATCAAAATACATTTTGCGCACCGCACTTTTGCTTGGAAAAATGAAGCAAAAGGCAATGCGGCAGTGCATTGTGTTATTGTTGGGTTCGGGAACTTCGACTTGCCTACCAAACGCCTCTTTGAATACGAAAATAGCAAAGGCGAACCACACGAGTTAAAAGTTACGAATATCAACCCTTATTTAGCTCCTACCAACGATTTGATAGTACCTAATCGTAGGAAGCCCATTTGTGCTGTACCCGAAATGATGTATGGGAGTAAGCCTACAGATGATGGCAACTTTCTATTTACTGACGAAGAAAAAGAAGCGTTTTTAGCCAAAGAACCGCAGGCAAGTTCGTTTATCAAACCTTTCATCAGTGCGAAAGAATTTTTGAATGGACAAAAACGTTGGTGTTTGTGGCTCGTAGGCATTGCGCCTGATGCCTATAGAAAATTGCCTGAAGTCATGAAAAGAATTGAAGCAGTAAAAAACTTTAGGGCAAAAAGCATTGCTGAAACTACACGCAACTATCCCAATCACGCGCTTTTTAGGCAAGTTACACAACCCGACTCAGATTATATTGTAGTGCCAAGAACAACCTCTGAAAACAGAAAATATATCCCGATGGGATTTTTTTCTAAAACTGACATAGTAAGCGATACTTGCCAAGCCATTCCCAACGGAGATTTGTATTTGTTTGGGTTGCTTACCTCTGTGATGCACATGACGTGGGTAAAGTACGTTTGTGGAAGGCTTAAAAGTGATTTTAGGTATTCTAAAGACGTGGTTTACAACAACTTTCCTTTTCCGCTTGTGCCTACAGAGGCGCAAAAGAAAAAAGTAGAAAGTGGTGCAAAGGCGGTTTTGGAGGCAAGGGCATTGTATCCTAATAGCTCGTTAGCCGATTTATATGATACACTCACCATGCCTGCTGAATTGATAAAAGCCCACAACGGTTTAGACAAAGCGGTTGATGCCTGTTATAGCAAGGTAAGTTTTGGTACAGAACTTGAGCGTATTGAGTTTTTGTTTCAGCAATATGAGGCTATAGTAGCTTCGCTTTTTGTGGGAGATGAGGCAATAATCGAGGACGAAGATAATGCGTAAAAATATGCGCAATACAGCTATAGCAGAAATACAAACTGCAAAACTTTTAGGCGAATTGCATGACAAAATGCAAGAAACATGATTTTTGTTATAATTTTACACTTTTTGATAATATGCCCATTACCTTACAAGAGATAAAAAATAACGCCCTTGCCTTCGTGCAAAAATGGGAAAACGAAACTTCAGAAGAGGCTGAAGCCAAATCTTTTTGGGACGACTTTTTTGAAATTTTTGGTATTTCGCGCTATCGCCTTGCTTCTTTTGAAAAGCCTGTCAAAAAACAAGATGGTAGGCAAGGCTACATCGACTTGCTTTGGAAAGGTGAGCTACTCGTAGAACATAAATCACGAGGCAAGAACTTAGACCGCGCCTACAGGCAAGCTACAGATTATTTTATAGGACTGAAAGACTATGAATTGCCTAAATATGTATTGGTAACAGATTTTGCAAACTTCAGATTGTATGACTTGCAAAATGAGCAAGAATATCAATTTTTGTTGCAAGATTTGGTTAAAAATATCCACCTTTTTGCATTCATGGCAGGCTATCAACCGCGCACTTACAAAGATACAGACGAAATAAATATCAAAACTGCTGAACTTTTAGGAAAGT
>JAAFJK010000539.1 GCA_013298105.1 Cytophagales bacterium | reverse complement strand
CGATAACTTTCATAACTCTGCCGACTCGCGCTTTTGGGGATTTGTGCCACAAGACCACTTGATAGGCAAGGCATTTTTTATTTGGTTTTCGGTAGGCAAGGATAGGAATATCCGATGGAATAGAATAGGCGCAGTAGAATAAAAATCCTGCAACCTTAACAATCCATTAAAATACACTTTGGAAAAAAAGTGCTATCATTGCCCTAAAATCATATTTATCATGAAAAAATACATTTTATTTCTCTTGTCTTTTGCCTGCTCTGTAGCTGGATATGCCCAAAACAGGCAATACAAAGATGTCTTGCCTGCCGAAGCCGCACAGACACTTTACCCCAAACTGATACAGGCACGCCAAACACAAAACCCCTCTTTGCGTGAACTCATAGCCTTGAAATATGCAACCAACTTGCCTGCGGGACTAACTGATACGCTCTATAAATACGACTGGGGCAAACTGAGGTCATTCCACTATGAAGACTCGCCCGAAGATGTCATTTATACATGGGAATTTGCCAATTTTGAAATACAACGATTCGCGGCAAAAAAAGCTACAGAAGCCTTTGACATTACAGACAATAATGGCAAAATCGCGCTTACTTTTTTGCGCTATAGCCATAGCACAAACCATGGCATAGCCAAAATAGGACAATATCACTACATAGTTTCGGAAGAAGATGGTAAAAAACAGTATGCCCGCATAGTACAGTACAAAGATGGCATTTTGATATATGATGTATCGGCTTACGGAACTTTAGATGGGTTTGAGGGTACAAATCGTATTTTTCGAACCGTGATGGTTGCATTGCCCAGGGTGTTTTAAATTCCAAAATCCTAACAGTTTGATAACGACATTCAGACTACTGTACAAGGAATGAAAATAAAATAACATGATAATCTCACTCACGCGAAGCCACGCTGTAAGCGTCTGTTGGTATTGCTTAACCGCGTAAAAGCTCGATAACAGACGCTTACAGCGTGGCTAAATATGCTCAAGTTATTTTTTACTCGTTCCTTATGCAACACAGAAACCAATCAAAAATTTGATACTAACCTTACCTCCCCAAAAGTGCTGTACTTTTGGGGAGAGTTCTTTTTTTTACCAAAACCAATTATCGCCACTTGCTTTGGCATACTCTACCAGCGAAAAGTTTTGAATAAAATTGTTGGCAACTTGTTGAATAGCCTTTATTTTGGCTATTTTGTGTGTTTGTTCGTCTTTATATTTTTCGCGCTCAAGGTCAAATTTACGCTTTTCTTCAGGTTTTAGATTTGCTAAATGTTTTTGCACTATAGCGTTAGCTTCTTTAAAACAAGGCGCATCTTGTGGGATTTGGGTGTAAATGTCTAAGGCTTTGGCATCTTCATATTTACCAAGTTCTGCCTTCATTTTTGCCAATATTTCGTTACAGGTTCGTTCTGTTTCTGCTTTGTAAATAGGTTCTATAGCTTTTTGGGCTTTTTCAAAACAATCCTTACATTCGGCAGGTACAAGCAAAAGTTGGGCTATAGCTTCACTGTATTTTTTCTGAGTGGCAAGTGTTTGGGCTTCGCTTAGGATAGTTTCGCATTGGGCGTTGTAGAAAGCTATGATTTTTTCCTTGCCTGCCACTATCATTTTCTGCAATGCCTTGTCTGTATTTTTCAAAGATTGAAATCCCACAGTGAACGCTTCACTTTCTGTTTCGCCTACACCCTTGAACTCCACAGAAGTAGAGGCAAACAAGGTTTTAGAACGCACATCTCCCACATAAAACGTAACTTGGTAACTGTTCGCGTGCATAGTGGGTGCGGTACCTGTTACGTTTTTGCTCAATATCTGCACTCTCGGCACTATAGCAAAACGTGGATTTTGCATCTCGCCTGCTATGCCATTGGCGGTTAGTATTTGGGTTAGTTTGGTTTCTACCAATTTGGAGGCACTTTCCGATAGCTTTTCGGAAGCAGGAATATAGACACTCAAACGAAAAAGTGTGTTTTTGTCTATTACAGGTATATTTTCAGTTTCTTGTTTTTCGTTTTGTTTTTCCTTTTTTTCTTTGGGTGCGGTTTGGCAGGCAAGGAACAGGGCAAGAAAGAGGTAGGCAAGTGTTTTCATAAAGGATTTTGAATTTTGAAAAACTTTTTGTATTTTTGGGGAGTAATAAAACAAATGACGTATGAAACAAATCACATTGCAAGTACCAGATGAGCAGTACAACTTTTTTATGGACATGATTAGTAAATGGGACTTTATCAAGGTACAAAAAACAGCCTCAAAACAAAAAACGATTGATGACTTGAAAGAGGCATTTACTGAATTGGCGCAAATAAAGGCAGGCAAGAAAAAAGCTACACCTTTTGCAGATTTTTTGACAGAACTAAAACAAAGTGAATAATGCCCTATTTGATTGAAGTTTTGGATAAATTCAAAAAAGAAGCAAAACGTTTGCGTAAAAAATACGCTTCATTGGACAACGACCTCGATATTTTTGTGGCTGAACTTGCCGAAAACCCTACTATGGGTACGCTCATCATGCCCGATACTTATAAAATCCGTATGGCTATCAGTAGCAAAAATAGGGGCAAGTCAGGTGGAGCGCGTATCATTACCCATGTGCAAGTCGTACATGAAACTATATATTTGCTGACTATTTATGACAAAAGCGAACAAGAAGACATTAGCTCGAATGAACTAACAGACCTTTTAGATGAAATTCCTCCCATTGAATAGACTTCTTGCGAAAGTGCTATTTTTGATACTCAACCCTGCCCTTCTCCAAATGGAGAAGGGTTAAAAAGACTTTCGCAAGAAGTCTAATAAATGAAACTCCCTAAACCTTCCCTCGAAAAACTTGCTAAAGAGCAAAGACTTAAGCAAACTCAAATAAAAACTGCCATGCAGTTACTTATACGCGAATTGGGCGAGTTAGATACAGAGTTATTTATCAGAAGTTTGCTTACTGAAGCAGGTGATTATACCTCTTGGCAAGCCTCTTTTTTTGATAAAAACGAAACTTATGCAACACAGAAACCAATCAAAAATTTGATACTAACCTTACCTCCCCAAAAGTGCTGTACTTTTGGGGAGATTTTTATTGGGCAAAAATAAACCTTGAGCGATTGGCTCAAGGTTTGGGTTATTTGCTGTGGGCTTTTTTGCATTTTTCGGAACAAAAATCGTGTCCTGAAAACAAGTTCCAAATTGTAGTAGTATTGATTACTTTTTGCCCATAGTAGATTTGTTTGCTACAGTAGTAGCAAGTCGCTATTACTACTTTTTCTTTTTTTGCCATGGTTTTGGAGGGGGAAAGGTTAGTTTTTTTACACAAAGAAGAAAAAATAAATGAGTGCCACCAAGACAAGTATTCCAAATGCAGAAAGCCCCAAAAGTGTGGATAAAGTTTCTTCCTTTCTTTTTTTCTCAATTTTTCCTTTCACATACGTTCTTAGTTGCTGAACTGCCAAAAATATTGTTCCATTTGCATCCATACCTGTTGTAAGCATTTCTGTAATTCCTGACTGCTCTATTCCAAGTTGGGTAGTTATATTTTTAATATATATGATTTCACTATTATTTATATTGTGGTCTCTCATTGAAAGGCTTACAAGAGATATTACCAACTCCATCTTTGAGTCTTCATCTATCAAGTTCAGATTTACTTTGGGTTGTTTTTGAGGATTTGCTTCGTTTACTTCTATTTCAAGATTTCTTTTTGTATCATCATCCATATTTAAATCATTTACCAAAACTTTGATAAAGTCTTTTTCATCTCTTTCTATTTTACCATCTGCTAACATCAAAGCTATAAGAGTTCTTATTTTCATAACTTCTACTGTTTGCATTTTTTTTTCTTTTGACACATCTCTCATTCTATCATATTCTCTTAAAATTTCAGGATAAAACTCATTTTTAGAACTAAAATGATAATCCAATGCATCTTTTATCGTCTTTACAGGATAAATGGTTCCCTTGTAT
>JAAFJK010000747.1 GCA_013298105.1 Cytophagales bacterium | reverse complement strand
ATAGTTCGGACTCGCCCCTTGCCTGCGCCTCTGCTATAGCGGTAGGCAAGTCTGCAAAAAATGCCACATCAGGCTGGGCAGGCAAGGTATGGGTAGAAAGAACCATATTATGTCTATTGGGCAGTGCCTGCCCAATAGATTCAAAAGTACGCCTCCCCATCAGCACAGTATGCCCTGTAGTAAGTTGCTTAAAATTTTTCAAATCGGCTGAAAGTTTCCAAGGGAGGCGATTTTCTATGCCTATCACAAGGTTCTGAGCCGAAGCTACCAAAATGGATATTATCATCTATTTTTCAATTTTAGCGCTTTCAAAAGTTTTGCCTATTTTGATATAGCCAGGGTAGCCGATACGTGCGCCTGCCACGCGAAAACGCGGTTTTATCTTCAAGCGTATGCGCGTATCTTCGTCATTGGTGCCTTGCATACCTTTTACGATAGCAAATATACCTTCAAGCCCAGTCTTACCCAATACCTTTTTCAAGTCAAAAGAAGTAGTAATAGGCAATACATTCGTACCCATAGGCGGGACTTCAAACCTATCGACAGAAGTGCCATTTATCAAGTCTTTTTTATCAACTTCCAGTATCCAGTCAAGTTTTTCGAGTGCCGCGAGTTTTTCGTGGTTATTGCGGACTTCTACATTGAAAGTGATGAAAAATGGAATTTCAGGCTGTCGACTCATATCAAGCGCGAGCTTGCCTGCCTCCAGCAAATTGATTTGACTGAGGTCTTGATACTTCAGCAAATTCAGTCCACCCGCCTCGAGTCGGGCAAAGTCTTTGTTGCGAAACTCGCATTTGCTCAATGCTTTCAGTTCTCTGAAAGTACGGCAGGAAGTAAATTCAAAGAGAATAAAAAATAAAAACAAGTAACGCATGAAGATGTATGATTTATTTTTGTGTTTTTTTGGGCAAAGATAGCTTTTTTCAAGAAAAAAGCTAACAAGGCACAAAAAATAACTACAGGTTTTTAATTTCATCAAAAAACTATTTTGAATTTATGTTCCATTTTGGCGTGCCTGTTCAGTATTATAAGGCAGAACATTCAAACAACATATCCCAATGACCGCTATGAAAAAATGGGGGCTTTGCCTCCTCCTTGCCTGCCTGTGCGGGCATACGGCATACGCCCAACGCATCAATATCAAAGGCATAGTAGCCGATAGCTCAAACAAACAACTCGTAGAACTTGCTACAGTAGCTTTGCTAAAACCCACCGACTCTACCCTCGTGCAGTTCACAAGTACCAACGAAAAAGGCGCGTTTGAGTTCCGAAAAATGGACATAACGCCCTATTTACTGAAAATAAATTTGGTAGGATACAACACTTACCACAAAATACTTGACCTCAAAGCCGATACGGTGTTGGATACGCTTTATCTTTCTAATATGCTCTTGAAGGAAGTAACGCTCAAAGGCGAAAAAGACCCTGTACGCATAGCCAAAGATACCATAGAGTTCAATGCTGGCTCATTCAAAACCCGTACCAACGCCACTGTAGAAGACCTTTTGAAGAAAATACCAGGCATACAAGTAGATGCCAAAGGCAATGTAAAGGCGCAAGGCGAAAAGGTAAGCAAAGTATTTGTGAATGGAAAAGAGTTTTTTGGCGGAACGCCCCAAACCGCTACCCAAAACTTGCCTGCCGATGCTATAGACAAGGTACAAGTAGTCGACCAGAAAAGTGATCAAGCCAATCTTTCGGGCGTAGATGATGGACAAAATACCAAAATCATCAACATCGAAACCAAAGACCAAAATAAACGCATGAACTTTAGCAAAATCATGGGCGGATACGCACTGCCCGACCGCTATGAGGCAAAAGCAAACTTTAATACCTTCAATAAAGTCAATCAATTTTCAATAATTGGTATGTCCAATAACATCAACGAAACAGGCTTTTCGTTTGATGACTACCAAGACTTCAGCAACAGAGGCGGACAGGGCATGGACGGTATGGACTTTGAACCAATGTTCATGGGTGGAGATGAGATGTCCTACGAAGACTATGGTGGGGGCGGTTTTAATTTTGGTGGGTGGGGCAGTCAGTTTGGTTTTTTGCGCACGAACTCTGTAGGTATAAATCTAAACCAAAGTCTTACCAAAAAAATAGAACTGAATGGCAGCTATTTCTTAAATCATAGCAACAATGTCATAGAAAAAGTACAAAATAGCCAAACCTACCTGAATAATAACTACTTTGCTACCAATGAAACGAATAATCAAAATGAAATTGGGCTGGGGCAAAAAGCCAATCTTTCGCTTGTCTATAAAATAGACTCGATGCGTATGTTTCGTGTGCAGACTTACTTGGATTATAACAACAATGACAACAGCGCACTAAATAAAAACAGCGCATTAACTGATAATCAGATACTTACAAATGACAATCAACGCCAAAACGCCAACCGCACCAACCGCTTGAACTATCGCGCCAACATATTCTACAGTCAAAAATTCAAAAAGAAGGGCAGAACAACCTCCATAAATATCATAGCTACAAATAACCTCCAACGACAGCGTGGAAATTTGCAGGCAAGGAACAGGTTTTTTAGCCCTGATAGTACAGCACTTTTAGCTCAAGACAACAACCAAAATACACTCGCACAAGCCTTCAAAACACGCGCCACCTACAGCGAGCCTTTCAGTAAAAAACTTACTATGAACCTGAACTACCTTTTTCAGCTGAATATGAATGACAGCAAAAGGGAGGTTTTTGACATTGAAAACGAACAGAGAAAGCCAAACGCGCTCTTAAGCAATGAATTTGACAATACTTTTGACTTTCATAATGGCGGACTTTCGCTGGGCTGGAAAGAAGAAAAATATAGCCTCACACTGGGCGTAGCTTCGCAACTTTCGCACCTCAAAGGCAACACAGTGGGCTTGCCTACCCTCGAAAAACGCTTTGAGAACCTATTGCCCAATGCCAGCTTCAACTATAAAATTACGCCCAAAACCCGCCTTTGGGTACAATACAACACCCGAATCACTGCCCCAAGCCTAAACCAACTTCAGCCTGTACCAAACAATACCAATCCTTTGCGCATCAATACAGGCAATCCAGACCTCAAGCCTGCCTACAATCACCAATTCAATGCAAATCTGAACTATAACAATCCTGATAAATTTTCTAATTTCTTTGGGTACTTTTCAGGAGGATATACTACGAACAACATAGTCCAAGAACAGACCATAGACAGCAAATTGGTAGAAACTTCGCGCCCTGTGAATGTGAATACGCGGGGTACTTTGAGATTTTATAGCAATCTGGTGTATTATATGAATTTGAAAAAGCTCAAAAGCAATGCAGAGTTTGGACTTTTCTCGAACTATAACCAAAACATCAACCTCATCAATGGCATTACAAGTCTTATCCATCAGCAGACTTGGGAGGCAAGTTTGGGATATAATTGGAACTGGGAAAATGTCTTAAATTTTGGACTCCGCGCGAGCTTAGAACGTCAGCAAACACGCTATGAAGTAAATGAAGCCCAAAACCAACGTTTTCTGAACCAAAGTTATGAAGCGAACTTGGATATAGAAGCCTTGAAGTTTATGGAAATCCAAAGCAATTTGGACTTTCAAATCAACAGAGGCATCACGAATGACTTTTTTCAAAGTCTGCCTCTTTTGAATGTAGCTATAGCTGTACCTTGCCTGCGTGGGGACAGAGGTGAGGTAAAACTGCGAGGCGTGAATTTGCTGAACCAAAATACAGGTATTTCACAAAATATATTTGGCAATACCATACAACAAGAATTTATCAATTCTTTGGGGCGGTATGTAATGCTCTCTTTCACGTATTCGTTTCTTGACAAAGCACCCAAAATGCCAGATATGTTTTGAGGCTGATGTCTATGCGTTTTTTTCGTGTTTTTTTTCGGTTGGCAATCCGCTCGCGGTTGTCAAGCCGAAAAAAAGACTGCGAAAAAGTAGTTTGATAACTACATAATTAATTTGTGAAAGAGGCACGCGGATAACGCAGATTTTACAGATGACAACGGATTTTTGGTTCTTAAAAAGTTATTAGACTTCTTGCGAAAGTATTTTTAACCCTTCTCCATTTGGAGAAGGGCAGGGTTGAGGTATCAAAAATAGCACTTTCGCAAGAAGTCTATTACGGAACAGGCTGTAGCACAGGCTTCTCGCCTGTCGTTTTCAAGTCATAAACAGGCTGGAAGCCTGTTCTACAGTTTTGCCTCCGCAATAAATCTCGAAGAACTGGATTTTTTAATAGGCTTGTTGCGAAAGTGTTTTTAAAGATCACCCACCCTGCCCGCCCTCCATTTTTGAGAGAAGGCAATGGACTTTCGCAATTCGTTTTTTTTCGGTTGGCAATCCGCTCGCGGTTGTCAAGCCGAAAAAAAGACCGCGAAAAAGTAGTTATTTTTTTTCAAGATTACGCTTTTTTATTAAAAAAAGCTGTAGTTATTTTTTCAAGATTACGCTTTTTTATTAAAAAAAGCTATATTTGCGCACCTTCAAGTTCCTCGATTATGTCCAAAAATTATACAGTAGGCTTGTGTGGCGGTAGTGGTTCGGGCAAGTCCTATTTTTTGCACCAACTTTGCGCACAATTCTCGCCTGAGCAATATTGTTTAGTAACCTTAGACAATTACTACAAACCACGCGAAAAACAAGAAAAAGATGCACAAGGCGTACTCAATTTTGATTTGCCACAAGGCATTCAGTTGGATAAATGCCTCCAAGACATACAAGCACTGCGGGCAGGCAAGGTCGTGGAACTCGAGGAGTACACCTTCAATAATCCCACTAAAAAGCCCAATATCATTGTTTTACAGCCCGCGCCTATCATTTTGGTAGAAGGACTATTCGTATTTCATGACCAAGCCATCAAAGATAGCCTCGACCTGAAAGTCTATATTGAGGCAGAAGACCATATACGCATCAAAAGACGCATACTCCGCGACCACAAAGAGCGTGGCTACGATATGGCAGATGTACTCTATCGCTACGAACACCACGTTTTTCCCTCTTATCAGCGATACATAGCACCCTACAAACCCGAAGCAGACATTATCATAAACAATCAGACCAATTTTGAAGTTGGTTTAAATGTATTGACAGGTTTCCTAAAAACTAAACTATTATAAAACGTATGAGAAAATTACTCTACCTCATAGCTATTGTTTGCCTTTTTGTGCAATGCAAAGCTGGCTCAAGTGGTATCAACTTCTTCAGCCTCCAAGATGACATCAAACTCGGGCAACAACTCCGCGATGAGATAGCGCGTAACCCGCAAGAATACCCCCTACTTGACCCCGTTCAGTACGCCAAATCGTATCAACACTTACAGCGCATCACGGATAATATCCTCAATTCAGGGGCTGTAAAACACCGCACCGAATTTGAGTGGAAACTGCATATCGTCCATGACGACAAGACACTGAATGCTTTTGTAAGCCCTGGCGGGTACATATATGTTTATACAGGTCTGATAAAATATCTTGATACTGAAGACGAATTGGCAGGCGTAATGGGGCATGAGATTGCACACGCAGACCGCAGACATTCTACCACAAACATGACCAAACAATATGGCGTGAGTATTCTTTTGGGCATCGCGC
>JAAFJK010000325.1 GCA_013298105.1 Cytophagales bacterium | reverse complement strand
AAACTCGGCTTCATCTCTTTCGCTTGAGCCATATTCTACCACCCAGCCCCAACCAATCGTAAACTTGTGGTAACGAAGCATATCCATCACGCCCACCGCAGGAAAGGCAACTTTGAAAAGGTCAGGGCGTTGGTTCATACACGCACCTACCAAAAGTCCACCATTCGAACCACCTGCTATAGCTATGCGTGCTGAAGAAGTGTATTTTTCTTTTATCAAATATTCAGCCGCCGCGATAAAATCATCAAAAACGTTTTGTTTTTTGAGCAACTTGCCTGCCTCATGCCATTCCTCGCCATACTCGCCTCCCCCGCGCAGGTTTGCCATCGCATAAATACCTCCATTTTCTAACAAAGGTAAACGAAAAGTGCTGAAAGAAGGTGTAAGATTGACATTGAAGCCACCATAGCCATAAAGGTAAGTAGGCGCGTTGCCATCAAGTTTTAGCCCTTTTTTATAGACTAAAAACATCGGGATTTTTGTGCCGTCTTTACTGGGATAAAAAACTTGCTTGGTTTCGAAATCGTCTGGATTGAATTTTACCTCACTTTTCCTAAAAATTTCAGACTTGCCTGTAGCAATGTCGTATTTGTAGGTCATATTCGGATAAGTGAAAGACGTAAAGCTATAGAATACAAACGTATCTTCTTTCTCGCCTCCAAAACCGCTTGCTGTGCCGAGTGAAGGTAGCGTAACTTCGCGTTCAAGCGTTCCTTGTTTGGTGTACTGATAAATGCGTGTTGTTACGTCTTTCAGATAATTGGCAAAGAGCTTGCCTCCTGCCGTACCCACGCCTTCGAGCAGTTCTTTTTTCTCAGGAATAATATCTTTCCAAGCGTCTTTTTTCGGATTTTTGATGTCCACACTTACCAAACGATAATTGGGTGCGTCTTCATTGGTATAGACTAACATTTGCTCGCCTATATTATCAATGATGCTGTAATTGTATTTAAAACCCTCAAAAAGTGTGTTGAATTTTTTATCTGTACCTTGCAAATCCATGATTTTGATTTCGCTTCCATCTGTACCTTCTGAAGCATAGAGAATCAAAAATCTATCGTCATCTGTGATGCTTGAGCTGTGGTAGCGCAAAGGGTGTTCGCGGTCTTCATACACCAAAATATCTTTGTCTTGAGGCATACCTAAAATGTGGTAATACACTTTGTGGTATTCGTTTTTGGCAGAAAATTCCTTGCCATCTGTAGGCTTGTCGTACCTGCTGTAATAAAAACCATTGCCAAACCAAGTCGCACCCGAAAACTTTACCCATTCTATTTTATCAGGCAAGTCTTGTCCTGTAGCTACTTCTTTTACGCGGATTTCCTGCCAATCAGAACCCGATTTTGAAACGCTGTAGGCAATATATTTTTTATCTTTTGAATACCCCATCAAACTTGCCGCCACTGTGCCGTCAGTAGAGAGTTTATTAGGGTCAAGGAAAACTTTTGGCTCGCCTGTGAGTCCTTTTTGGATATAATAGACGCTTTGGTTTTGCAAACCGTCATTTTTGGAAAATACAAAAAACTCACCTACCCGCCATGGCGCACCATAGCGTGGATAATTCGCCAATTCTGTCAAGCGGTCTTTGATTTTTTGGCGAAAAGGGATTTTCTCCAAATAGCTGTTTGTTACCTTATTTTGGGCTTCTACCCATTCTTTTACATCTTTGGCAGTGTCATTTTCAAGCCAACGATATTCGTCTTGTACTTGCACTCCAAAATAAGTGTCTGTTTGTTGTACCTTTTTGGTAACAGGATATTTGATTTTTTGTGCTTCTACCATAGTGGGCTGTGCCAAGCAGTAGGCAAGGCAGGTAAGAGTGGAAAGAATGATTTTTTTCATGGATATGATTTTTGGGCAAAGATAAACCATTAGATTGATTACAACAAATCATTACTTTCCAACAAATCTACTATAAATTCCACGCTTACGTCTTCCTGTTCTGATTTGTCATATATCGTAAGCAATGTAACAGTGTCATGTTCTACTTTGACACACGTTATCACACGCGCACCACCTGATTTGCCTTTGCCCTTTGAGGATATTTTGAGGCGTATTTTATAGCAATCCATTCCCAAATGAACGCCTTGATGCGGTTCATTTTCTAAACTTGTTGCCAATTCGCGTAAATCTTGTACCATAGAAGGGTATTTTTTGGCAAGCCTTTTCAGGTCTTTATCAAAATTAGCAATGGTTACTATGTTCATGATAACCCCTCCGCTTTTAGCTCGTCAAAAAGCATACTAATAGGTCTTGCCTTCTTTTTTCCTTCTCGGACAAGTTTGAACTCCTCAAACGCACCTTTAATGTCTTCCCATGTTTCAAGCTGGGCGGGCGTAAGTTGAGCTAAAATTTCTTCTGCCCTCTTTTTTTTAGATTGCACTTGGACTTCAGGCATAGTGTTGATAAACGCCAATACTACGTCATATTGGTCATCAGGGATTTCTAACGTGAGTGTTTTCATGAAAAGGTAACGAAATAATTTTCTTTTTAGTCAAATAGGCTATTTTTTTTCGTAATCCAAAACGCCTTCTATATGTTTTTTTGGTTCTTCAAAAGTTATTGCGGGTGTTTGATTTTTAGAGAGCTTCAACCCTTCGGGTGTCTAAAGTAACTAACTCAAAATGAGTTAGTTACTTTAGACACCCGAAGGGTTGAAGCAACATGACTTACTTTTACAATGCCTCATATTTCAAATTCCGCAATAACTTTCGAAGAACCTGTTTTTTTAAAGCAGAAAGAATGATTTTTAGGCAAAGATACTGTTTTTTTACTTAAAAAAAGCTATCTTTGTATCATGAAACTGAAAGAATACCTTTTGCAAATCTGTCATTTTGAATTTACAGCACACACCATTTTAGGCACAAAAGGCTGGGAAGGTACAGGAAAAGGAGAGGTAAAAGTAGCACAAATCGATGCAAACACTTTAATTTTTTACGAAAAAGGCATTTTTCTGACACAAAACAAAACTGTAAAATGTTACAATACCTACAGATGGACTTTTGAAGATGAGTTGATAAAATTAGAACATTTACGTTTTGGGACAGAAAATCCTGTATTGTTGTTTTATATGCAGGGCAGGCAAGAAAATGAATTTATATCTGTTTGTCCCCATGTATGCGATAAAGACCTTTACAAAGCTACTTTGCAAATAACAGACCACGACATAGAGCTTACGTGGCGCATAGAAGGCGAAGAAAAAAACGAAATAATAGGTTATCATTATACACGCTGACAACTTTTTAATCTCTAAAATTCGGCAAGTCGTGGTGGTACACTGCGACTAAATTCATTCACTACACAAAAAATATTAGGGAACTATGATAGACTTCTTGCGAAAGTGCTATTTTTGATACCTCAATCCTGTCCTTCTCCAACTGGAGAAGGGTTAAAAATACTTTCGCAAGAAGTCTATTATAAAATGCTATCGCGCAGGCAATTCTATAAAAAAAGTCGTGCCTTTATCTACTTCACTTGTGAAGTAAATCCTACCGCCATTTTTGATAGCAAAGTCTTTACAAATCATTAGCCCAAGCCCTGTACCTTTTTCTTTGTTTGTGCCAAGTGTACTTTGATTGGTTTTAGCAACAAAAAGATTGTCTATTTTTTCTTTAGACATACCCACGCCATTATCTTCTACAGCTATCACGACCATATTCTCTTTTTTAGTAGTCGTTATTTTTATCGTACCTCCATCAGGCGTAAATTTGATGGCATTGCTTATCAGGTTGCGGATAATTGCCCTAAAATGATTGATGTCTGCCCAAATGTACGTATCAGCTATTACTTCGGCAGTGAGCTTGATGCGTTTTTGGTCTGTCATATTTTTGAAAAGCAATAACTTGCTTTCTATAATTTCATTTACCAAAATACGCTCTTGCTTACTTTCCTCCCCTTGCATTTGGCTAATCGCCCAAGTGAGCAAGTTATTCAATGTGCTATCTAAGACCTCTACTTTTTTTTGGATATCTTTGCCCATATCTTTTAGTTCAGCAGGAAAGAGCGGGTCTATTTCCAAGAGCATCAACATTCCCTTAAGCGTGTTGAAAGGGCTGCGCAAATCGTGGGCAATGATAGAAAACATCTTGTCTTTTACCTCATTGACGTTTTCCAATGCGTGGGCTTGGTGTTCTATTTCTTCTTTTTGTTCTTTGATTTTGAGGTAAGAAGCCGAAAGGCGCAACATAGACTGCACACGCGCTACTAACTCCATTTCCTCTATAGGTTTGCGTACATAATCTACCGCGCCCGCCTCCATAGCTGTTTTCAAATCCCCTGACGTAGTCATGATGCCCGTACACATGATGATGGGTATATGAGCAGTAAGCGGATTATGTTTCAAAACTGTGATTGCCTCCAGCCCATTCATCACAGGCATTTCCCAGTCTGTAATGATAAGGTCAGGGATTTTTTGCAAAGCAATGTCCACCAAAATTTTACCATTGGGCGCGGCAATGAGATTGCAACGCAAATCAGTTTTTTTCAATACGTCCATGATTACCCGCAGGTTCTCGGGGTTATCATCTGCAATGATGATGCAAGGCTCTTTTTTTAGTTCTATCATACGATTTGCGCTAATAAATGTTGATATTGTACTTGATTAAAGTTATATATGGCAGTTTTTAGTTCGTCCTCCCACGCCTGAAGGTCTTGTGATTGGGCAAAATCAATCTTGCTCAATACGGCTTCTAACTCTGAAGCATAATACACCTCCAATTTGCTCAATTCGGGCAGGAAAGGGCGCAATATTTCTATACTTTGCGCGCTTAGTGTGGCTTCAAGCACAATTTTTTCTTCAGATTGTGGCGTGGGTTGGGTAGGCAAGGTTTCTTTCTGCAAGGCGGTAGGCAAGGTAAACCAAAATGTTGCACCCTTGCCTGCCTCGCTTGTTACGCCTATATTTCCTTCATGTGCTTCTATTGCCATTTTGCAAAAGGTAAGCCCCAATCCTGTAGAACCATAATTTTTTCGTGCATCAGCCTCTAATTGGGTAAATTTCTGGAAAATGTATTCTGCCTTATCTTCTGGTACACCCTTGCCTTCATCTTGTATTTTGCATAAAAGCCCCGTTTCTTGTTGTTCTGTTGAGATATAAATTTTGCTATTTTGAGGTGAATACTTGATGGCATTTGTAAGTAAATTGACAAAAACGCGGACTAAAATTTCGGCATCAGCCAAGGTATATAAATCTTGGGGTATTTTATGCTCGACTTTGATGTTTTTTTGCACAAGCATAAAATCAACTTGCCCGCACGCCTCACCTACCAAAAAAACTATACCGATTTCTTGAAGGTCTAAGTGCATATTTGCCTCCTCAAAACGTTGCACGTCCAGCATATTCATGACCATATTCAGCATTTGTTGGCTATAATTTCGGACTATTTGGGCTTGATTGGGAGAAGGTGTTTCTGACAAATTCAGCAGCGCGTTTAGGGGGTTTTTGAGGTCATGCACTATCATACCTGTCAGATTTTGTTTGAATTGGTCAAGCTCTACTAATTGGTCATTCAATGTCCTGAGTTCCTCCGCCTGCATATTCAGTTCTTCCGCTTGAGTAATGATTTCCTCTTTTTGCAATCGTAATTGAGCATTTACTTCCTTTTTTTGTTCATTACTTTGATATAAAAAATAGATAAACCACACGCTCAATCCTAATACAGCCATCACGCCAAATAGAATTTGGGTAGTTTGTGCGTTTTCTTTAGCTTGTTTATCAGCTATTTGATGTAGTTGCTCTATTTCTTTTTGTTGTTTGTCAAAATTTAATTGGGCATTTAATTCATTTGCCTGTGCTATAGCCTCTTGATTGTTGATAGAATCTGTAAGCGCGTGATATTTTTTATAGTATTGATGGGCTTTTTCAAAATTGCCTTCTTTTTCATAGTATTCTGAAGCTACCCCAAAAACCATTTTAATTGATTTAAAATCTTGGTTGAGTAGATTGTTTTCTGCACTGTCCAAATACATCTTGGCACTTTTTTTATCATTTAATGCTAAATAAATGCTTGCCAATCTGGATATAGTGTTTACTGTGCTTCCGCCTATGATTCTGCCATCTACGCGCTTTTCTTTGTGTTTATTGCGTGTTACTAAAGCCAATTCTTTTAAAAAAAGAGGCAATGCCTTCTCATATTTTTTTTCCAAAAAATGAATATCTGCCATATTTCCTGTTATCAATGCTATCCAAGCGGTATCTTTTTGTACTTTGGCTAAATCTAATGCTTGAGTATAGTAATAATGCGCAGAGTCATACTGCTTTTCTATCCTGAAAGCCAAAGCAACCGTATTGATACAATTGATATTTTGATTTAATCCTGTTTGGGTTTTATATTTTTGATTGTACTGTATTACCTTTTTAAAGACTTCGCGTGAGTCAGCGTATTTTTTATTACCAAAAAACATACCTCCTAAATTTCGTAGTGCCAAATTTTGCAACGAGTCATTTTTGAGTTGATACGCGATTTCTTCCATTTTTTTTACATAATATAAGGCAGTATCACGTTTTTTTAGGTTTGCATAAAGCTCATATTTTTTGTGTTGAAGGTAAAATTGAATGATAGAATTGCCTTTGGGCATCATTTTTTCGGCTTTTTTGATATAATCAATGGCGGCAGAATTATTTTTGAAGTGCAAAGCCTCCCGCGAAAATTTGGCATACATGATGACTTTCAAAGAATGGCTACCACTTTTTTGCAAAATACTGTCAGTATAAGCCATCAGCATTTTCTTACCTAAGTCCTCATCTTCATGTACTTTTTGTGTAATTTTACCCTCAAAAATATATTCCAACAAATATATGGCTTCCAAATCATTTTTACATTTGGGCAATGAAGCCAATTTAGCCAATATTTCTTTTTTGTTTTGCGCCCAAAGCACAGAGGTAGGCAAGATGTAAAAAAGTGTTAAAATCCAAAAAACATAATTTTTTGTGTAAATTTTCATAAAAAAGCACGGTTATACTGAAGCAAAATTCCTTATTTTTTTTGAATAAAACAAACACACGCTTGTCTTTGCACACTTTTTCTCTCAAGACTGTCTTTTTGTGAAGAATGGTCTTTATTTTTGCAAGAAAAATGGTTATGAAAATTGCTTTTGATTTGGATAACACACTTATTAGAAATGAGTTTGATTTTGACTTGGATAAACCTCGCTATGCTTGGCTTGCCTATCTGTTAGGAGGCGAGAAACTTAGAAAAGGGACGAAAGAACTCATACAGTTTTGTCAAAAACAAGATTGGGAAGTTTGGATTTATACAACTTCTTATCGCGGTATTTGGTATATTCGAAAGATTTTTTGGTTATATGGAATCAATTTGCAAGGAGTTGTAAACCAAGCAGTTCATAATAACAGGGTAAACATACGTTGCACCAAATACCCACCCGAATTTGGAATAGATATTTTGATTGACGATTCAGAAGGGGTACGTTTAGAATCTGAAAAATATTCATTCAAGATGCTTTGTATAAACCCTCGAGATAGCGATTGGGTAGGCAAGGTAAAGGATTATGTCAATGCTTTTCAAAAGTAAACTGCAACCCTTTGCACACTTTTCCCCTCAAAACTGCCTTTTTGTGAAATTTTTTTGTATCTTTGTGAATGTATCAAAAAAAAATACTTGAATTATGTTGCTAACCTTAGAAATTGATGAGCATGAGGCAGTTGATTTTTTACAAGCTGTCCGTCTTTTAAAAGGCTTTCGTAAAGTAAGAGAAGCACAAAATGTTTTTGCCTTGCCTGCCCAAATCCACATAGATATACGTACTCTGTGTTTGGAAACGCCTTTCTTGACTTCTGAACAAATAGACCAAGACTTAAATGAAATTAGAAACGAATGGGAACGAGATATTTAATAGACACCAATACAGTCGTAAAGTATATTCAAGGGCTTTATGATGCAGAAACAAGAGAATTGTTGTATCAAAAAACAAAAGAAGGCAAAGCTGTTTTTCTATCTTTTATGACAAAGATAGAGCTTTTGGCGTATAATCCACAAACAACAAGCCCTGCCATTGTAACATACCAAGAAAATGTAGCCAAATTTATTGCCAATGCCACTATTTTGATGTTAGATGAGGACATTGTGCAAGAAACTATCCGAATCAGAAAAACAACTCGTGTAAAAATACCTGACTGCATTATAGCCGCAACAGCCATCAAACAAGATATGATTTTGCTCTCAAGTAACGACAGCGATTTCAGTAAAATTGTATCACTCGGATTGCAATATGAATACATCAAAAGTTTGTAATGGCAGGCAAGTTTGCAATCCTTTGCACACTTTTTCCCGCAAGACTGCCTTTTTGTAAAGGGTAGTCTTTATTTTTTCGTGGGATTTGGAAAGTAAGATAATTAGCTATATATTTGCATACTAAAATTAGCAAAATATGAACAAAGCTATCAATTCTCCTTTTCGATATGCAGGAGGCAAGTTTTATGCACGACACTTGATATTGGAGCATATACGCCCACACCATACTTACATAGAACCTTTTGCGGGTGGTGGTTCTATTTTTTTTGCTAAAAATAAGGCGAAGCATAATTGTTTGAATGACCTTGACCCAGAATTAACCAATACCTATCAAATCATTCGAGATAGCCCACAAGATTTAATAAACACTTTGGAAGGAGAACGCGCCTTGAAAGAAAGACACGCTTTTTATAAAAATGAATTTCAACCTTCTAACGATTTGGAGCGAGCGCAAAGGTGGTACTATCTCAATAGAACTTCTTATTCAGGTATTATGAATATGAAAAACTGTTATTGGGGATATGGCGATAAGTTTAGTATGCGTCCTGAAAATTGGGGTGCAAATATTTTGCGTACTTCACAAAAATTGCAAGGTGTCCAAATTACCAATATGGATTTTGAAACCTTAATAGATAACATCACTATAGAACAAAATGCGTTTTTGTTTGTCGACCCGCCTTATTTCAATGCAGACCAAGACAAATTTTACACTTGTTCTTTTACCAAACAAGACCACACACGCCTTGCCGAAGTATTGAAACGAAATGCGCATAAGTTTCAGTTTTTGATTACTTATGATAACTCACCTGAAGTACGCGAACTTTATAATTGGGTAGATACGATATTGGAAAAAGAATGGAATTATACCATCAATCGTACAGATGACCAAAAGAAAACACAAGAAAATACAGAAAGTATTGTTAAAAAAGGAGAACGTTACAAGGGCAAAGAAATATTTTTGATGAATTATGAAGTCATTAAACAGATGCCTTTGTTAGAACTTGCCTTCGAAAATAGCTAAATTGTGTTGTGTCTTGAGTATATTTTCTAACACAGTAGCACTATTTTCCACACTATACCAAGGCTTTTTAGGAACTATGGCATCTTTTTCAAAAATAAGTAAAGGATAATTGGGTATGAACCCACAACTTTGTGGAGAAGTGCATTTTTCGCGGGTGCAGGTAAGGTTATTGGTAGGCAAGATGGCTAAATGTGCAGAGTCGGCAAGGTACATTTGATTGTATGCAAAATGTTGCAATCCTTCTTCTGCTTCCAAGCCCGATAAAAACTTTAGAAAAGTAGTGCCTTTTGCATCTGGTTGCCATTCAAAAAGGTCTGTTTTTTCATCTGTTTCGTAAAAAGCGTTGGCAAGATTAGTAATAACTACCTGAAAATCAGCAGGTACGTATTGGTCATTGTGTACTTTCAACAAATCTTCTGAAACGCCTAACTTTGGAGCTAATTCTTTGATTTTACTTTCGCCTAAAGTTCGTGAACGCATACATTTTACCCTTGCCTGCACACTCGCGTCTTTATTGAGTTTGAAAGTTCCCTTGCCTACCAATTTGCACTCTGCACTTATAATCTTGCCTGTAGGCTTATGAACAATGCGCACATCTGTATCATGCAAGCCGAATTGTGCATTTACCATAGGTTTATCCACAAGCCAAACATCAGTGGGCAAGATTTGGCGCAAAGCCTTCAGAACAGTAAACTCAAAAGCCTTTCCACGTATCATAGGAATAACTTTTGGTTCGAGCAAAATTTCAGGCAGATATTCTATAGGTATGTCGTATTTTTGGCAATAAGCATACAAATTTTCGTATAATTCGTTATTCATCTTTCAACAGGTCGGGTATTGTAATTTGTAATGCTTTTGCGAATTTCTGCATATTCAAAAGCGTGATATTTTTTTCTGCACGCTCAATCATACCTACATAAGTGCGATGTACATTTGCCAATTCCGCAAAGTCTTCTTGTGAAAGTTGCATTTTTAGCCTATATTTTCGCACATTGTCCCCAAAAATTTGCAAAATATTCTTTTCCATTCGCAAAAATATAGAATTGGCAACTATAAATCTACATACTATAATTAGCGGATTACTTGATTCGCAACCCTTTGCACATATTTTCCCGCAAGACTGCCTTTTTGTGAAGGGTAGTCTTTATTTTTGCACCCGAAAATCCTTCTACCTTTCCACCCTTTTACCTTTCTACCCTTCCACCCCCAAAATGATAAGCACTACCACTTGGAACACCCTTGCTGAAAGTCTAACAGGCGAGCTATATATAGATGAAACGAACCGCAGACTGTATGCTACAGATGGTTCGCATTACCGCGAAATACCGCAGGCAGTAGCCTTGCCTAAAACAGAACAAGACATCAAAACGCTTATTCTTTTTGCACAAAAGCACAACACTTCGCTCATTCCGCGCACAGCAGGTACTTCGCTTGCGGGGCAAGTCGTGGGAGGAGGTATAGTGGTTGATGTATCAAAATATTTTACCCAAATTTTAGAAATAAACAAAGAGGCGGGCTGGGTGCGCGTACAAATGGGCGTAGTACGTGATGAATTGAATATGGCTCTCAACCCTTTTGGGCTGTTTTTTGGTCCCGAAACCTCTACTGCCAACCGCGCTATGATAGGCGGTATGATAGGCAATAATTCTTGTGGCTCGAACTCTATAGTCTATGGCAGCACACGCGACCACCTGCTCGAAGTACGCGGATTTTTGAGTGATGGCTCGGAGGTTGTTTTCAAAGAACTGTCCTTGTCTGAATATGAAGCAAAATTACAGCAAACCCAAACCCTCGAAGGCAAAATTTACCAACAACTGCACGCCATTATCTCTAATCCTGAAAATCAAGCGGAGATAGAACGTAATTTTCCTAAGAAAGAAATCCCGCGTAGGAATACAGGGTACGCGCTTGACCTATTGAACCTCCCCCC
>JAAFJK010000738.1 GCA_013298105.1 Cytophagales bacterium | reverse complement strand
GTGTTGATAGCCTTCTATGGCAAACAAGTTAAAGACCATTTGACTTCGTTGTGGGAGCTTTTGTATAAAGCCCAAAAGCTCTTGAAAATTATATTGTGATAACGTAAAATCTGAGTCGCTTATACTTTCGTGGTGGTTTTCTATATCTTCGGGGGGGAGTTTGTGCATCTTTCTACTGTAGAACTTCAGGGCAGTATTCACTACTACGCGCCTGAGCCATGCTTCTAACGGACAGTCGCCTCTGAATTGTGTCAAGTTTTGAAAAATTTTTACAAACGCATCTTGCAATATATCTTCTGCATCAGCTCTTGAGCGAGCATAGCGCATACTTACTACGAACAATTTGCGATTAAATTGTTCATAGAGCATTTTTTGGGCTTTCTGCTCCTTATTTATACAAGATTGTATCAGCTCAAGTTCAGACATGGGCTTCTTTTCAATGATTTTTCGGGCTAAACATCTGTTTGTAGTTATAAGACTACATAAAAGCCCAAAAGGTTGTAAAGCTACTGAAAAATATTTTAAAAACTTTTTAACAAAAAGTGGAACTAAAATATGCTGTTTGCGTAAAAGCCCAATAGGAGAATACAAGTATGACAATCGCCTTACACGGAAGAAACTTTAAGCCAGAGGCACAGCCTTACATAGCCCAAATGTTGAAAGAATTTCAGCAACGTGGGGCAGAAATGCTGATATCGAAGACTTTTGCCGAATTTTTACAACCTTTAGAGCTATTTCCAAGTGATTGCATAGTCTATGATTCACACGAAGAGTTGGGCAAACCTGACTTCTTTTTGAGTTTTGGAGGTGATGGAACTTTGCTTGAAGCTGTAACGCACGTAGCTGAAAACGAAACGCCTATAGTGGGCATCAATACAGGTAGGCTTGGTTTTTTGGCAAATACATCGCCAGACGAACTAAATACTATGATAGATGCGCTTTACAAAGGATATTATACTTTTGATGACAGAATGTTGATTTCGGTCGTATCAGACCATGATATTTTTGAAGGAATAAATTTTGGATTGAATGAATTTGCCATCACTAAGCGCGATACTTCGTCCATGATAGTGGTACATACTTACTTAAATGGCGAATACTTAAATTCTTATTGGGCAGATGGTTTGATAGTTTCTACGCCTACAGGTTCTACAGGCTATGCTTTGAGTTGCGGAGGACCCGTAGTAATGCCACAATCCAATCTATTCATAGTAGCTCCAGTAAGTCCCCATAATTTGAATGTACGTCCTTTGATAGTATCTGATGACAGTGTACTTTCATTCTCGATAGAGGGCAGGAGCAAAAACTTTATGGTTTCTATAGATTCACGCTCCAAAGTCATTGATTCCTCTGTGCAGTTGGCTGTAAAAAAAGAACGCTTCAAGGCACGCCTTGTCAAAATGCAAGAACACAATTTTTTCAATACACTTCGCCACAAATTAAGTTGGGGCTTAGACACAAGAAACTAAGTAAGAGGTTTGAAATAAGAGGTATGAATTGCCATTTATTTAATTTTGTTGCTAAAATAATTAAAAATATCGTCTTATTTGATTAAAAACTATAAATAATAAAGTAAAAATAATAAAGTCAATATATGAAAAATGTATTAAAAGGTGTTTGCATTTTATTTTCATTGTTGTTGCTCAATCAACAAAGTTTTGCGCAATCGTTTTGGCATCAAAAACCTAAAATCAAAGACATAGGCTACTACGCCATTGATGGTGGAATAGGTGCTATGAACTATTTTGGGGACTTAAACCCACTTGCTCAATACGCTTCTACAGATTTGAGCAAAACGCGCCCCGCCTTTACGATAGGTATGATGCGCAAAATGAGTTCAAGACTTCATCTGCGCATAGGTGCGCAATGGGGACGCTTGATGGCAAATGATTTCCAAGCGGCAGACCCCAATCACCCACGTCACCGCTACCGCTATATGCGCAATGCGCACTTCCGCAACAACGTTTATGAGCTTTCACTGATTGGTTATTATGATTTGAAGCCAAGCCAATTCGTATATTACAAACGTCAAAATGCTACACCCTATTTGGTATTAGGTTTGGCGGGTTTTTACCACAATCCTATAGCCAAAACGCCTGAAGAATTTGGCAATCGCTGGACTTCACTTCGCGCACTTAGTACTGAAGGGCAAGGGCTTACACGCAAATCGGACGGTAGCAAATACGGCAAAAAATATTCTAACTTCCAAATCGCTATCCCTATAGGCGCAGGCTTGAAATTCAAACTTACAGACCGCATGGACTTGTGGTTTGATGTAGCCTACCGCATACTATTCACAGACTACATAGATGACGTAAGTGGAAATTATGCCAATGCCGCCGATTTGCCTTCTGACCTCTCAAGAGCTATGGCAAACCGCACTATGGAACTGACTGATGCCCGCACAGGTGGCACACGCGATATAAAGATTTTTGACATCAACGGCTTTACAAATGACGGCGTAGGCGAGCTTACTATCAATGGCTTTGGCAATGATGGTGATAAGCGTGGTGAGAAAAGTAACTCAGACGTTTATATCGTTACGAATATACACCTAAGCTATATCCTGAATGTCGGGCTGAAATGTCCAAAATTTAGATAGTTCTCTTAAAAATAGACGAAAAAGCTCCTCTTTTACAAAAAAAGGAGCTTTTTTTGCGCTCCATATAATTTGCTTGTTTTTTGTAAATCTTCTATAAAAACTTGCTTCTTCAAAAAGAAGTGTTATATTTGTAATGAAAATGTATTTTTGTATTTTCCCTGTCCAATTTAATCAAAAAATACAATTATTTTTAGATATGCAAGTAATATTGAGCTACATCAAAGAACTTTTTAGTTCTTTCTTTGACGATAACCTAAAAAAAATATGGTTTATTCTTAAAGGTACTATCGTAACCCTCCTAACCAGCATCATAAAACCTTGTTATGCTTTTCCTTTGCCTCAAAAAGCACTTTCTAAGGAAATAGCTGAAACAGATGCTCAACAAACAGAATCAAGCAAAAATAGCCTAATCAACGACATTAATTTTACCAAAAACACGCTTTTGATTCTCCTCACAGTAGTAGTGGGAGATGCTGTTACAGATGACACCAACGCACAAATAGAAAGCAATGTGTTCCAAGCGTTTGCCATTGTTTTTTACTTCACTGGTTTTTTACTGTTTTTGAGCATAGGGCGGTTGTGGGCAAGTCTATTCGCTGAAGCTGACATGAACAAGCGCAGGATAGACAGTTGGTTTGCGTTTGAGTTCAATATGCTTTTTTTGTTGATTTTTATGTCTGATTATGTATTTTCTCATGTATTTGCAGTCCAAGATGAAGTTCGACTACAGACAATGCGTTTTTTTGGTTTTTTGGCGTTTATGCACACTATTTATTTTGTGGTATGTCTTCGAAAACAAACCCAGAAAAAATTAGGAAACGTTTATTATTTTGGGGTAAATATTTTTCTTGCTTTAGTACTTACGTTATTAGCTATATGCACGCCTACATTTCAAATAGCATTCAAAGACGCTTTGGCAGACAGCAAAAGAAAGAAAATAGAACAACAAACGCCTCCTGAAAATAAACCCAACGAAACACCCACGCCTCCTGAAAATAAACCAAACGAAACACCCACGCCTCCTGAAAATAAACCCAACGAAACACCCACGCCTCCTGAAAATAAACCAAACGAAACACCCACGCCTCCTGAAAAGTAATCAACCTTGTTTTCTGCTAAAATAAACCCTTGCCTACCCATTTCGGTTTGGGTAGGCAAGGGTTTATAATAGACTTCTTGCGAAAGTGCTATTTCTGATACCTCAACCCTGCCCTTCTCCAAATAGAGAAGGGTTAAAAAGACTTTCGCAAGAAGTCTAATATGTTTTTGTTGAGTACAAGGCAAAAAAAGTGGTTGTCTGACAATTTTTGTGGAGAGGAAAAAGAGCGTACTTTGTCATCTAAGCGAAGCGAAGAAACTCGTTGTGAATCAACGATTTGTGAGCGAACCACGAGATTGTTCGCTTTGCTCATAATGACAAACTCGGCACTTCCACAAAAATTGTCAGAGAACCGTTTTTTTTGTATTTGCAAAACTAATATATCTTGCCTACCTTTGTAGAAACATATCCATTTATGATTACAACGGAACTTGCCCCTATCAATAAAGACGAACTCATGCGGTCGATGGGTTCTAAGAACCTTATAGCCGAAGATGCTGTCTATCTGAATGACCTTACTACCCTGAATCTCGGACCTACGCACCCTGCCACGCATGGTATTTTCCAAAATATTTTGCAAATGGACGGAGAGCGCATAGTATCGGGAGAGCCAACAGTGGGCTATATACATCGTGCTTTTGAAAAAATTGCCGAAAACCGCCCCTATTATCAAATCACACCCCTGACAGATAGAATGAACTATTGTTCTTCTCCTATCAACAACATAGGCTGGTGGATGACTGTAGAAAAGCTCTTGGGTGTACAAGTCCCACAAAAAGCGCAATATATGCGCATCATCATGATGGAACTGGCACGTATAGCAGACCACTTGATTTGCAACAGTATCTTAGGCGTAGATACAGGTGCGTTCACAGGCTTTTTGTATGTATTCCAGAAGCGCGAAGACATTTATGAGATATACGAAGAAGTGTGTGGTGCAAGGCTTACTACCAATATGGGCAGGCTGGGCGGCATGGAGCGCGACTTCAATGACATAGCCATCGCCAAAATCAAAAAATTCATCAAAGATTTTCCCCCTGTGATGAAAGAGTTTCAGAGCCTATTCGACCGAAACCGTATTTTTATGGATAGAACCATAGATGTAGGCGGCATCACTGCCGAAAGAGCTTTGAACTATGGCTTTACAGGTCCGAACCTCCGCGCTACAGGTGTGGATTATGACGTGCGGGTGATGAATCCGTATTCGGGCTACCAAGATTTTCAATTTGAAGTGCCGATAGGCGAAAGTGGCGACACTTACGACCGCTATTGTGTGCGCAATGAGGAAATCTGGCAAAGCCTCCGCATCATAGAGCAGGCTATGGAAAAACTGCCCAAAGCTGAAGGTGGACATTTTGCGAATGATGCACGTTATTACTTGCCTGCCAAAGCGGACGTATATACCAAAATGGAGGCGTTGATTTATCACTTCAAAATCATCATGGGAGAGATAGATGCGCCTGTAGGCGAGGTCTATCATGCAGTAGAAGGAGGCAATGGCGAATTGGGCTATTATCTTATCAGTGATGGCGGACGCACGCCCTATCGTTTGCATTTCCGCCGCCCTTGTTTTATTTATTACCAAGCCTTTCCCGAAATGTGTGTGGGGCAATCTCTCTCTGATGCTATCCTCACTATGAGTAGCCTGAATGTGATAGCAGGCGAGCTTGATGCGTAATCACTCCTTGAAATATACACAAAAACACCTTGCCTACCAAAATGTAGGCAAGGTGTTTTTTATGATTTATGGGTAGTAAGGAACGAGTAGAAAATAACTTGAGAATATTTAGCCACGCTGTAAGCGTCTGTTATCGAGCTTTTATGCGGTTAGGCAATACCAACAGACGCTTACAGCGTGGCTTCGCGTCAGTGAAATTATCATGTTATTTTATTTTCATTCCTAAGATGTAAAACATAAGGTTGTCTGACAATTTTTGTGGAAAAACATTTTTTGAGCAAGTTCGGATTTAAGAAACGCCTTTTTTGCTCAATAGGATAGGGTTTAAAACCCTATCCTATTGAGCAAAAAAAACTACCACAAAAA
>JAAFJK010000275.1:1381-10277 GCA_013298105.1 Cytophagales bacterium | reverse complement strand
ACATGATAATTTCACTCACGCGAAGCCACGCTGTAAGCGTCTGTTGGTATTGCTTAACCGCGTAAAAGCTCGATAACAGACGCTTACAGCGTGGCTAAATATTCTCAAGTTATTTTTACTCGTTCCTGATAAATAACTGCATAATCCTGTAGGCATTTTTTTCTTTTTTTCCACGATTGTCAAGGTCTTCGACCATTGACAACGTGGAAAAAAAAGAAAAAACACTCATTATACCAAAACTTAACAGACACACCACTCATTCCTTATCATACAAACGTATTGTATTTTTCCCGAATAACAAACCTACAAGCCTGTTTTATCCGTTCCCCCGTTTGTTACCAAATTCAGCCCACTCAATACCAAAAGTAAAAAAAAATAAAAATATTTTTGTTATTTTGTAGCAAGATACAGTGCCATAGTCCGAACATAACAGAGATTTTAAACATACTATTTAAATAATTGATTATCAATTTTTTAGATTTTTTTTGTTAAGTTATTGTAGGGTTTTGTTAAGTTATTGTAAGGATAGAAATAGTATAAAAACAATTTTTTTAATTCTATTTTGCAGTAATTAAAAAATAACTTAGAATTTTGTTAATAAACCCAAAATATCACACAGAATCATGAGAACCCTATCAACCATTTTAAAACTACATTTGTGTATGATGCCCTTCTTTTTGCAGGCACAAGGCTTGCAACTGAAAGGCAATGCACAAATGAATATGCAGCCCAATAGTCAGATAACTATGCTCACAGGTAGCCAAACATTGGATATTGACAATGGTGCTACTTTGCGCGGCGTAGGGACTATCACAGGCAATGTTACTAACAAAGGCACACTAAGCGCAGGCACACCCACAGGCACACTTACTATCAATGGAGTGCTTGATAATCAAGGGCTTATAGAAGCGCAACTCCAAGGCACAGGTGCAGGGCAATATGACCTTATCACAGTGAATGGAACAGCAAATATCGCGGGAACAGTAGAAGTCATCTATCTGGGTGGTTATACCTTGCCTACCGCTACCACGCTTGACATCATCACGACTACAGGACTTGCCTACAGTGCGACTGAAATATCGCCTCCCACTGCCCCTATCTTAGACAATGCCACCACTGTATATTTGGGTTTGGGTGTGTTTCTTTCAGTGGGCAATCTTGTCCTGAACGCAGAGCGAACAGATGCCGAAAATGTGCAAGTGCATTGGACAACCTCGCAAGAGCAAAATAATCGCGGTTTTGAGGTGCAGACAAGCCCAAATGGGAGTAGCTTTGAAGCTGTAGGTTTTGTAGAGGGCAGAGGAAATACCAACTCAATGAGCAGTTATAATACCTCATTTATGAATCCAAATGATGTGTATGTTCGGCTAAAACAAGTAGATTTTGATGGAAAATTCAGCTACTCGCCTGTAGTATTTGTGAAAGGTTCGGAAACACTCAAAATTTATCCAAACCCCAGTCAAGGTACTTTTACTGTAGAGGCAGGCAAGGCAAAAGAGCGCGTACCCATCAAAATACTGACCATGCAAGGCATAGAAATTTGGCAAAACACTTTGCCTGAAAGCAACACAGGCAAGCACACTTTGCAAACCAACTTGCCTACAGGTACTTATATCTTGCAGGTTTTGAAGGCAGGCAAGTGGCAAACACATAAAATAATCATAGAACGTTAGGAACGAGTGGTCAGTCTTAGTTAAATGTTTGTTTTTTTTTCGGTTGGCAATCCGCTTGCGGTTGTCAATCCGAAAAAAAGACTGCGAACAAGTAAGAAAGACTGACCACGAGTAGAAAATAACTTGCTAATTTTGTTCATCTTTTGCGCTTATGTTTAGTTGCAATAACAGACTTCTTGCGAATTGGAGAAGGGCAGGGTTGAGGTATCAAAAATAGCACTTTCGCAAGAAGTCTAATCATCACAAAACACTGTTTCACTGTTTTCGCGCTTCCATTACGCCTTACCTAAACCCATTATTTTCTACCCATTCCTTAGCAAAAATGAAAAATTGGATTATTTGTTTATTTTACTTGTCGGGTTTGGGTGCTTGGGCGCAAACACCACTTATTTTGAGTACCATCACTGAAGGCGAAACCTTACTTTATCCTTATGCAGAGAGCTATTCCCAACAAACAAATGATTCTTGGTTGAAATATCGTATTTTGAATGACACAGGACAACCACTGAATGTGATTGTCAATCTTGGTTATTTTGAGCAAGTAACGCTTTATCATTATGATTCGGCAGGCAAGTTGTGGAAACAAGAAGCGACAGGTATGGTAACGCCTTTGGAACAACGTGGAGTGCGTGTAGATGCTAAAATTTTAGAGCGTGTGCGTTTAGAAAAAGGTGAAAATATATTGAAACTGCACATCACACACCACCCAAACATACATCTCAGCAACCTTGCCTACTCTCTCAAGCGCGTAAGTATTCAAGTAGAAGCACAGCATTACGAACTCACTTATTTCAATAGTCATGACCGCATCTTTATTCTGATGTTTTTGGGTGCGGTTATGCTCATGTTTTTGTACAATACTGCGATTTATATAGTTTTGTTAGACCGCAATTATCTGTACTACATTTCCTATTTATTTTTTGCAGGGGCATATTTCTTCATCAATAAAGGACTGTATGTAGAATGGATTGTGCCTCATGCACCCGAAAGCAAATTATGGCTCTCTTATGTGGCGCTGACGCTGAGTGTTTTTTTTCAAATTTTATTCACAAAGCGGTTTTTAGAACTGAAGCAAAAACTCATTTGGGGCAACAGGCTCATGTATGCTATGCTTGGCTTGGCGGGATTGGTTTGGGTGTGTATGCTGTTGGGATTTTATAGCTTTTTGCGAAACTTCATGGCTATGTATGTCATAGGGACTTTCTTGAGTATGTTTGTGGTAGGTACAGCTATGACATTGCGAAAGCATAAATCTGCCTATTATTACATGGCAGGCAATTTGGGGCTTATTGTGGGCGCATTGATATTTTCTCTCTTGACTATGAACTACTTACCAAGTCGCGCATACACCGAAAATGCAGGACTTTTGGGTATTTTATTTGAAATGAGCTTTTTCTCTTTGGGTTTGGCAAGCAAAATAAATGAAACTAAGAAAGAATTGGCAAGGCGAAGCAAGGCATTGATTGAATCCAAAAACAGGGAACTTGAAGCAAAGGTAAAAGAGCGCACCCGCGAGCTACAGCAAAGCAATGAAGAACTTACACAAACGCTTGACACAGTGGAGCTTCAGCACAATCAAATAGCAGAGAAAAACAACAAACTTGTATCTTCTATCAACTATGCGCGTAGGATTCAAAGTGCTACCTTGCCTACCCAAGAAAACATTGCCAAACATTTGCCCCAATGCTTTACTTTTTACCAACCCAAAGACATAGTAAGTGGCGACTTTTATTGGTTTTCGGCTGTGGAGATGCCTACCCAAAAACTTGTTCAGGCGCATATTCAGAAAGAGGTTGTTGAGAAAGAAATCCTTTTTTTAGTCGTGGCAGATTGCACAGGGCATGGTGTGCCTGGAGCTTTTATGACTATCTTAGGAGAAACATTGCTTGACCAAATTATCAACAGAGATAGGATATATGAACCTGCAAAAGTGCTTGTAGAACTTGATAAAAGGCTTTTGAAAATTTTGCAACAAGATGGTCAGATTACAAAAATAGATGATGGTATGGACATCATGCTCATGCGCATAGACCGCGCGGAGGGGGAAATATGTTGGGCAAGTGCGAAACGCTCTATTTGGGTATTTGGGCTTGATGATGATGAGCCTACTATCCACAAGGGCGATAAGTTTTCAATAGGTGGAAATCGTGCAAAAGATTCAAAAGTCTATAACCAACACAGGTTTTATGTAAATCCCACTGATACAGTTTATACCTTTACTGATGGCGTAACAGACCAATTTGGAGGCACACAAAAATTTAGCCCCAATCGCTTGAAAACTCTCCTCAATCAGTACAAAGACCAAGATATGTCCATTCAACACAATGCCGTTGCACAAGCATTCTCAGATTGGAAAGGCGACACACCACAAACTGATGATGTGCTTTTGGTAGGTTTGAGGTTGTGATTGCTTTTTTGCTCAAAACCAATCTACTTTTGCGGTTATCAATCCGATAGATGATAAATACAGATTTTATGGTTCTTCGAAAGTTATTGCGGAGGCAAAACTGTAGTTTTAAATAATGAACAGGCTGGAAGCCTGTTCTACAGAATATTCTGCAATAACTTAGGTACAACTTAGCACTATAGAACCCACAGAAACCGAAAATTAAAACCTTGCAGATAAATTTGCCAAATGCGACTGCTCATTGTGTTTCCAGACATTGACCATGGAGCCTGTGTATATCAAGTGGTAAAGGCAGAGATTGCCATGCTCAAAAGTATCCATTTCTGCCAGTTTGAAGTTGAGCAGTTGGCAGAGTAGCACACGCATAGCACGCCCATGCATACAGATAAGGACATTTTCCTCATGCGCATATTCAGCCGAAAAAAGTTTGTCTAAAAATGGTCTTTGTCTTTCTGCCACCTGATTGGGCGTTTCGCCCCCAAAAGCTGAATAATGTGTATTGCCGTTGCGCCATTCTGCCAGCATTTTAGCAAAAAAAGGATCTTCCTCAAGGGGCAAAATGGGTTGTCCTTCTTTTGCTCCCCAACTTATCTCATTCAGGGCAGTGTGCGCCTCGTGCTTGATGCGCATATCTATAAAAGGCTGAACGGACTGAATAGTCCGCTTAAGTTTGGAGGTGTAAATTGCATCAAAACGGATATGCCTGTATGCGTCAAAAAACGCCCTTGCCTGCGCCCTTCCCAGCTCATTCAAGTCCGAATCTATGCCACTTCCTTGAATCACTTTGCTGTGATTGTAGTTTGTTTCTCCATGTCTTATGAGGTAAATGTGCTTCATAGTTATAGGGTAGAGGGGTAGAGGGGTAAAGGGTAGAAGGGTGGAAGGGTAGAGGGTGGAAGGGTAGAGGGGTAGAAGGGTAGAGGGGTAGAGGGGTAGAAGGGTAGAGGGGTAGAGGGGTAAAGGGTAGAAGGGTGGAAGGGTGGAAGGGTGGAAGGGTAGAAGGGTAGAAGGGTAGAGGGTAGAAGGGTGGAAGGGTAGAAGGGTGGAAGGGTAGAGGGTGGAAGGGTGGAAGGGTAAAGGGTGGAAGGGTAGAAGGGTGGAAGGGTAGAGGGACAAATTGGTAAGGTAGGGGAGATTGAAGTGGTTGGGCGTGGAAGGCTTTCTACCCTTCTACCTTTTTACCCTTCTACCCTTTACCCTTCTACCCTTCTACCTTTTACCCTTCCACCTCCCCACTTTTTACCCCTAACCCAAGAAAGTTCCCCCATCTACCACGAGCGTCTGCCCTGTGATAAAAGAGGCTTCATCTGAACAAAAGAACAAAGCGGCAGCGGCAATGTCTTCAGGTTTTCCTGTACGTTTGACAGGTATGCGCTGAATCATCTGCTCAAGCTGTGCTTCGGGAATAGAGGCGAGCATATCTGTCGCTATCGGTCCTGGTGCTATCGCATTGGCAGTGATGCCATACTTGCCGAGTTCGCGCCCCCATGTTTTAGTCATAGCGGCTACACCTGCTTTGGCGGCTACATAATTTGTCTGTCCAAAATTTCCGAATATGCCTGAAGTAGAAGAAAGACTTAAAATTCTGCCATATTGTGTTTGTGTCATGAGTGAAGCAACGGCTTTGGTACAGTTGAAAACGCCTGTTAAGTTTACGTCCATGACCTCGTCCCACTGCTCGGCAGTCATTTTGAGGAGTGTACTATCGCGTACTATGCCTGCATTATTGACCAAAATATCAATTTTGCCATATTTTTCAAAGACTGTCTGTGCGGCGGCTTGTACTTGTGTGAGGTCGCGAATATCTACGCCCTGCATCGCTTCTACTTTGGTCTTTTGTGCGCGGAGTGTGGAGGCAAGGAGGTTGGCTTTTTCAAATTGTACGTCCCAAATGACTACAGTGGCACCTTCTTTGGCAAAACGTTCTACAATCCCACGTCCGATACCTTGCGCTCCACCTGTGATGATGGCTACTTTGTTTGCTAATTTATTCATGTACTGATATAGTGTTTTGGAAAGGCGCGTACACATACGCGCCCTTGAAGTTTATTACTCGAAATAAACGAAATAGGGAGCGCGTGTGTCTTTGCCCAAGAAATTGAAGCGAAGCCCTACCAGATTGCCATTGTGTTCTATAGCGCTTACATTCACATAAAAGTCTGAAGTTTCGCTGTTGCTGTAGGTGTTGTTTTGCCCTGCGTGCGCTATGTTTACGATTTTGCCGTATTGCCACTTTACAGTTTGCGTTTCGCTATCTACTTCAAGGACTTTGAAAGTAGGTGGTTGATTTTTATACCAAAAATAAGCGGCGGCACCCGCTACGCCTAATCCGAAGGCAAGGAGCGTTTTGTTCTTTAGTTTCATGATATTGTCTAATTTTTTGCAAAGCTAATAAAAATTTATAATTTTGCCTCATGAAAAACATACTTCTTTACTTCAGTCTATCTTTTTTGCTCATTTTTGGGTGCAAACAGTCCAAGTCTAACGCGCAAGAACCCTCCAACGACAGCAAAAAAAAGCAAGACCGCAACGAGCAGACTGCCCAAAGTCTGATAGAACCTAAGTGGGGGGCGCATTTTTATAAAGCCCACAATGGCAAAACTGAAGCCATTGAGCATATTTGGCTTCGCCACAATTTCAATAGCACTTACGACAATGTGAGCCGCTTTGCCAAAAGCTACAGCACGCAGCAATCCATTAAAAATCTCATCATAGAGGCTTGTGAAAAGGCAACCGAAAACGACATACAAGATGAAGCAGGCGGACAAAAAACCGTAACTGTTACTATGAAAAAGCCCACAGGCTTAAGCCAAAAAGGAAAACCCACCAACAAAATAAGAATCCATTTGGACAAAAAAGATTTTGTTAAAACGGCATATCCATACTGATATGTGCCAAGTGATGCGCTCCATGCCACGCATAAAGGGCGCAAACTTCTGAAAGTTTTAAAGTTTTTTGGGTTTGTGGGTGCTGAAAGGTACGCGCAAAGTCGCTTTCTTGCAGGCTATTCAACAGCACTGCCCATCGCTTATGCAAACTTTCTAAGATATTCAAAGACAGTTCGGCAGGCAAGTTATAATCGGGTTGGATTGCCCAAAGCTGTTCTTCGTAAGGCTTTATGACAGGATTGTCTTCGGTAAGTGCCAGCTTGAAGCGTATAAAGCTATTCATGTGGCTGTCTGCCAAATGATGGACGACTTGAAGGCGAGTCCAGCCACCTTCTCTGTAAGGCGTTTGCAAATCAGCTTCTTGCAATTTGCCTACCACATCACGTAGTTGTGGTACAAAACCTTCAATGATTTGTATGTGGGCTTTAGTTTTGGCAAAAGTATAGCTTTTGCCATACTCAAAATTGCCAATAGGGTATTGTTTGTTCATGGGTAATGCAAAAATAATATATTTTGATGAGAAATAAGATTTTCTGACAATTTTTGTAGGGCTACCGCACCAAATAAGCGGTTTTTATGTAACACAAACATTCTTGTTTGTGCGCCGCACTATTGAGCAAAAAAAGCTACCACAAAAATTGTCAAACAACCAAATAAATTTTCCATGTAGATGGAGATTTTTTTCAAAAAAACACCACCAATTCCTCCATATCCAACACAAAAGGCACTTTCTCGGCTGGGGAGGCAAGGTAGTTTTGGACATAGTACTCGAGTTGCTGTAGCTCGTAGGCAAGGTGGGTGTCTGTGAGTAGGCGCGTTTGTTCTGTTACCCAATCCGCAAGTTTTTCATTTGCCTTGCCTACCAACGCTGGACGCGGAGGCGCGTCTGTATGTAGGATTTGTGTAAGTTTGAGTTTGTGCTGAAAATTTCTGGCTTGAGAAGGTATCCAAAAATTGCCATAAAAACCTTGAGTTGTAACATAGATATTAAGCATTTTGACATAAAAAGTAGTCTGTATTCGGTTGTCTATCAATATACTGGCTACTTTTTTAAAATACTGAAACGACTTCAAAAACCGCAACCCAAGTACATACTTTTGGGCTTCGAGCATATCTTTCGAAGACATATCAAACTTATAATCTCTCAATAAATCAAGCCTCATGTAGTCTATTTCCTTCCATTTTTGGGGATAGACCTTAAGCATATCCAAAGGCGTGGGATATTTTTTGGTATGATACCAAAAACTACTAAAATTTATTTTTGCAAAAAAATCTCGACAGACTTTTGCGGCTATAGCATCAAAAATATTTTCTCTTGAGAAGTAAGTCGTTTCTTGCTTTTGGATAAAATCAAGGTCATTGTCCGTTTTTTTTTCGTTCAATTTATACACCCTTGCACGTGAAAAGCCTATCAATATAGTCAAAATCATGACTAACATAAGCACCGAAGATAGCCAACTTGCTGGACTTCTAAGTAAACTAAATAGCTGCACACCTACACCTATCACACCAAATACAGGAGTCCATTCGTCATATTTTGCAAACTTAAATTTCCAAGGATAAATGCCTATCTCGAGCTTGCCTGCTCCGCCCTGTAGCGAGCCTTCAAACTCTATAGTTTTGGTCAGGCTTTTTTGGGATTCGTAATGCTGGAGAGTGAGGGCTAAATTGTGGGCAAATAAGCCCGAATTAGGAAGTTTAGTAAGCTCATTTTCAGCTAAATAGACTGCCAAAAAGTGCTTATACGTACCTGTGAGGGCAGGCAAGGGCAGTGCCTCGAAAACGTCTGTGGTATAGTGAGAGATGTACGTATGCGAAATATCCCGAAAGCTCAACTTTGCCCCAAAAAGTGCTATGATATACTGCATCTTCTTTTTTGGTGCGTTTTTCTGGGCTTCTATAGTTTCGAGGTCTTGCTTCAGGCAGGC
>JAAFJK010000275.1:0-1371 GCA_013298105.1 Cytophagales bacterium | reverse complement strand
GCTTTGTTTGAGTTTTTGGATTTCGAGGTAGCAAATCGTATGCGTTACCTCGATTTGGTCTTCTTTGCTTACCGTTTCGCCAAACCACGCAAAAGGCATTCGCTCAAGCTGATAAAGTGCTTCGTAATATTTTCTGTATAAGTCTTGTACTTCAAAAATCTTGAAAACTTGCCTGCCAAACTGCGTAAGCCTATTTTTGTGATTTTCTAAATTATGTAAAACCTCACACACCAAGACCTCAAAGCGCGTAGCGGTAGGCAAGTGTGGAAAAAGCCCTTGCATAAATTGTGTCTTGCCCAATTTCTCAAAAGGCATTTGTCCAATCCTATGCAAGGTCTGAAAATACTGAAATATTAGGTCGTATGCTTTTTCTTTGTACTTCATAAAAGTTCTTCATCAACCCTTACGAGTTGGTACTTTTTATCTACGATTTCAAAGAAAAATCTACGGCGTGTGGGCTTGTTTGCCTTATTCACACAACTTACGACCGCCACTTTTTTCTGTGCATCTTGCATATCCGCGCCTATGTCTTCAGCTTTGATGCGTGCAATTTCTTTGCGCACTGAGGCATTAAAAAGCAGTTCAAACTGTTCTTTCATGAACTTGTTGCGGGTGATTTCGGTTTTTTCGTCTTCTACCGTAACAGTTTTTGAGCGCACAATATAGTATAGCTCAAACTCACAAAGGTCAGCCAATTTCTTTTTGTCTTGAGCCTTTACCTGTGTTTGAAAATTTTGCCAAAATGCCTTGAAGTCAGCAGGTTGGTTTTTGTCTTTTTTCTTTTGCGCAAGGGCAGGCAAGGCAAGGGAAAAAGCAAGGATAAAAAAGAGTGTACGCATTACATTTAGTATTTATCAGGGAACATTTATCATATATTCAACAAAAATACAGCCCAAAAGTTCAAACCCTGAGATTTTGTTTTGTGCTAATTTGAGAACGAATTTAAAGATTAGTAGCGTTTTTGTGTGTGCTTTTAGCACGCGGATAACGCAGATTAAGCGGATTTTGACGGATTTTCTATATTAGACTTCTTGCGAAAGTGCTGTTTTTGATACCTCAACCCTGCCCTTCTCCAAATGGAGAAGGGTTAAAAATACTTTCGCAAGAAGTCTATTTTATAAATTAAAAAATCTGTATCCGCGTGCCTCTTTCACAAATTAAGGTTCTTCGAGAGTTATTGCGGAGGCAAAACTGTAGAACAGGCTTCCAGCCTGTTGTTTCAAATAATAAACAGGCTGGAAGCCTGTTCTACAGAATATTCCGCAATCACAGGTTTTAGAGGGTAGTTTGTTTATTTGGTTGTCTGACAATTTTTGTGGAAAAACATTTTTTGAGCAAGTTCGGATTTAAGAAACGCCTTTTTTGGTCAAT
>JAAFJK010000736.1 GCA_013298105.1 Cytophagales bacterium | reverse complement strand
ATATTTTGGATTAGTAATTATGGTTCTTCGAAAGTTATTGCGGAGGCAAAACTGTAGAACAGGCTTCCAGCCTGTTTATGACTTGAAAACGACAGGCGAGAAGCCTGTGCTACAGCTTGTTCCGTAATAACTTTTTAAGAACCGTAATTATGGTTCTTAAAAAACTTTGGTTCTTCGAAAGTTATTGCGGAATATTCTGTAGAACAGGCTTCCAGCCTGTTTATTATTTGAAACAACAGGCTGGAAGCCTGTTCTACAGTTTTGCCTGCGCAATAATTTTTTAAGAACCAAAACTTTTGTCCCTTTAGCACCGCGCAAAATACTCACAAAGGATTTACAAACTCTCTAAAAACCTTAAAAGTGCGTTTCTATCTGTTTTCGACATATTTTTGAAATAGTTTTTGCTTGCCTCTGCCTCGCCTGCGTGCCACAAAATAGCCTCCTCAGCGTTTCGCGCCCTGCCGTCATGCAGTAGGAAAGTATGCTTGTTTACGGTACGTATCAAGCCCAAACCCCAAAGCGGAGGAGTGCGCCATTCGCGTCCATTGGCTTGAAAATCAGCTCGATTGTCTGCCAAACCTTCCCCCAAATCATGCAAAAGTAAGTCCGTATAAGGTCTGATGGTTTGGTTATTGAGTTGTGAAAATGGGCTACTTGTGCCTGTGGTCAGGGTAGGCAAGTGGCAGGAATTGCATTTGGCTTGTTGGAAAAGCATTTTACCTTTTAGCACTTCTTGGTCTTCATAGTCGCGGCGAGCAGGAACAGCGAGCATCTGTTGGTAGAATACTATTTTCTCCAAATTTTCGTCTGAAATCTCAGGTGCGCCCCCTGTAGGCAAGTTGCCATACAATGCCACTTGTGCGGGACTCAAACCCTCGTTGGGGAAAAGTGAGGTTGTGATGCCCATATCGCCATTGAACGCGCCTGCGGTCTGTACCAAAAGCGAAGGTACATTTGCCTTCCAACCAAACTTGCCTACCGATACGCGCTGATTTTTTGAGTCCCAGACATAGTTTAGCTTGCCTGAGATGCCATCTTGATTGCTGTCTGACTCGTCTGCAAGGGCTGTAAGCGTACTTTCAGGGATATTTTCTAACAAGCCTAATCCCATGATTTGCGGTGCTATGCGAGGCGAAAACTCGACTTGTGGGTGGAAAGCCCCATAGTTCAAATTTGTAAATTGATAGGTAGGTTTGCGCAAACTGTAGGACGTGCCGTCAGGATATTGCCCTGCGATTTCTTGGTAGGTGATTTGTATCTTACCTTCGGGATTTACGCCCAAAATCGCTTTTTCTTGAAACTGTCCGCCATAATTGGGTTCTTCCAAAGGCTCGCCATGCGTCCCAGCACCTTGCCTACTCAACCGAAAAAGCAAGCCATTGAGCGGTTCGCCACGTCCATCTTTGAAATGGCAACTTCCACAACCTATAGCGTTGAACATCACACCCAAACCATCAAGCGTTTGGACTGAGGCGGGCGCAGTTACCCAATTACTTCTAAAAAAGAAATTGCCGACTGAAAAGTCCGTATTTTGGTCTGAACTCAAGCCTTTGGCTTGTTGTCCAAAGGCGTTTTCAGAAAAATCGTTGGTAGTCAAAAAAGAGCCACCCGATAATTGTTCATTGGGTTCGGGTTGCAACAAAGCAGGCGGTTCTTCTTTTACATTCCTACAAACCGTTACACCAAAAAGCAAGAGAGAGAGGTATAATATTTTTTTCATGGATTTTATTGTTCTATCCCCAAAGCCAAACTCACATCTGCTATTTTATCGCTCAAAGTTTCGAGAGATTGTGCGGCTTGCAAAATTACGTTTTTTTGGTTCAAAATAGCTTGGTCGAAGGGGGCAGGCAAGGCATTTATTTTGGTTTCTGCGTCTGTGAAGTTTGCTTCTGCCCGATTGCCTTTTTCGGCATTGCGCAACTTGCCTACCTCCGCGATGCTTCTGCCCTTGATGACCTCTCCGTTGGTGCGGGTATAAGTACCAAAATAGACGTTTTTAATGCCTTTGAAGTTCATTTTGATGTCGTTGTGGGTATTGTCGCTAAAGCAAGAGTGTTCGTTTTCTTGGTCATCTGTCGCTACGGCTACCTTCATACGTTCTCCTGCGAGTTCGCCTTTAGAGAGATTTCCTAAGCCTGTAAAGATGTTTTTCATAGCCTTTTTGGGGTTTGCCAAAAATGCTTTTCTGTAGGTTGCATCAGGTTGCCACGCATCACGCACTTCTCCCAAATGGTCGAGCAAAAGGTCTGTAACGACTTGGAGATAAATTCTACGTCTTAGCTGATTTTGGGCTGTCCCACCCGCACCTGTTACATAGTCCGTAAAAGGACGCGCTCCTGCCGAATTGGTGCTAAAGTCTTGCCCCCACAAAAGAAACTCGATAGCGTGGTAGCCTGTAGAGATATTGGTTTCGCTTCCTGCCTCATTTTGGTCTATCAAAAGTTGTTTGGTAATGGCAGGAAATGCTGTAGGGTTGTTGATGATGCCTGAAGTGGCATTGCCTTGCACATAGTCAATAAAATTTTCGTCTATAGGCCACGCATTCAAATAGCCCTCGACTCCATCTTCGCCATCAATCGGACCTCCATAAAAACGGTAGGCTTCGGTTTGTCCATACGGCAGGCGAGCTTCTAACCATGCCGTTTTGCAGGCATCAAACCTTGCCTGCGTAGGCGAGGCGACAAACTCATCGATACGTTGCTTCAAAATAGCCGCCGCGTTGTAGGTGTCTTGGTACGAAGCATAGACCATGTTGGCGTAGTTTTCTGCCATTTGGATATTGTAGTCGGGTTCTATTTGTTCAGGTTCGCGCTTACAAGCTACAAACAAAAAGGCAACGCACAACAACCAACGAAAAGCGTAAAAGGTAGTTTTCATATATTTGAGTATAATTTTAGGGTTTGATGTTGCAAAGGTAATTTTTATTTAGACTAATTCCAAATAATAAAATGAAAATATACAAATAAAATCAACTTCAAACATTTTATAAATAATTTGCTACATTTGCCAAAGATTACAACATTCTGTTATGAAATACGAAAACATCAGAGAAGAAGAACTCAAAAATAAAGTCGCAGACGATTATTTTTGGCTCTTAGATACCACCAAAATAGTCGGCAATGTAGATTTTTGTGTAAGCCCCCTAACCCCCGAAGGGGGAACAGGCTATATGACTCCCCCTTCGGGGGCTGGGGGGCTTGTTTCTTTCCTTTGGGCAGAGGCAAAAAAAGGCGTGGCAGACATCTATAAATCTATCAGCCAACTTGTGCTGACGGTAGGCAAGGCGCGTACTTTTGACAAAAACCTGCCCCCCGCTTTTTTGGGCGCGTTTGATGCCGAAAAAATCGCTTTCGTGCCATACAGCGAAATCAGTGATGTTTTTTATCAAAACGATTTTAACTGGAACGTTACGCCCTCGAACCACAAAACTAAAGAGTTCAAACTCATTCACGACAAAGTCAAAAATACGCTTGATGCTCAAGCGTTGATTTTTCATTTTGGAAAAGATGACATAGAACTCAAGCAATTTATCAAACAGAACTTCGTGGAAGGCAAGCATAGCATCACTAAGACGCGCATTGACAAAAACAACTTTATCGTCATTTACAACAAATGGCTCTCTGTTGTAAAGCCGACTATCAGAGTAAATTGGGATATTGCTAAAAAAGTGGGCATCATTGATGGCGATTTTTATCTCGCGGATTTGCTTTCACAAGAAAACAATACGCTCAAAGATAAACTTTTTGTACTTCTCAAAAAAGACCGTTATGAATTAGATAGAAAATTGAATGAAACAGGTATGTTTGGTAGCCAAACTACAGACTTTAATGACAAACAAGAAGCCCATACGAAGTTTTGGAATATATATGAGCGACCTCCCAAAGAGGAATATTGGGACTATATCATAGGGCGCAGAGATTTGCTCGTCCCACAAGATGTACGTGAGCGAAAAGGCAGTTTTTTTACCCCGCAAATCTGGGTAGAACTTTCGCAACGCTACCTTGCCGATACATTGGGCGAAGATTGGCAGGACGACTATTATATCTGGGATTGTGCCTGTGGTACGGGCAATCTGCTCGCGGGGCTTACGAACAAATACAACATTTTTGCTTCTACCCTCGACAAGCAAGACATAGACGTAATACACGACCGCATACAAAACGGGGCTAATCTATTGGAAAAGCACGTTTTTCAGTTTGATTTCCTGAATGACGATTTTACGAAACTTCCCAAAAACCTACAAGAAATCATCAAAAATCCCGAAAAAAGGAAAAAATTGGTGATTTATATCAATCCGCCGTATGCGGAGGCTACCACTGCAAAAACTGTAACAGGTACAGGCGAAAATAAGGCAGGCGTATCAAAAGACAGCAAATTAAATGACTATTACAATGCAAAAATAGGCAATGCGTCCAACGAAATTTTTGCCTTATTCATGGCAAGGATTTATGATAAAATTCCTGACTGTGTGCTTGCGCAATTTTCAAAATTAAAATTTGTACAAGGTACAAATTTCACAAAATTTCGAGAATTTTTCCGTGCAAAATTTTTAGGTGGATTTATTGTGAGGGCTGATACTTTTGACAATGTGAAAGGTAATTTTCCTATTGGGTTTACTACTTGGGATTTAAGTATAAAAGATAAAATCAATGAAACAGTTTGTGATGTAATAACAAATAATAGCGAAAAAGAAGGTGTAAAAACTTTTTATGGCGAATTGCCTGAAAGTATCAATAAGTGGATAAAACTTTTTGACAATGGTAGCAATATACACTTTGGTTATATGGGAAACCCTGCCCCTGATTTTCAAAACAATAATTTTTTGAATGTAGAAAATTTGAAAGGCACTCGCCACGTCAACTATTTTGCATTTACCAAAAATAATGTAATTATGGGAAGTATCTATTTTGCGGTTCGTCAAGTAATAGAGGCAACTTGGCTGAATGACCGCGACCAATTTTTATTCCCCCATGATGCTTGGAAAACTGACACAGAGTTTCAAAATAACTGTTTGGCTTATATGCTTTTTCATGGACAAAATAGAATTACTGTAAAAAGTGGTACAAATCATTTTATACCCTTTACAGAGCAAGAACTCGAAGCAGGAGAGCGTTTTGAGAGTAATTTTATGACTGATTTTATCAAAGGAAAGTTAAAACCTGACCCAAAAACCAATCTTTTTGGCATAGCAGAAACACTTCGCACCACACCACTTGAGTTTTCGGCAGATGCTCAAGCAGTCTTTCAGGCAGGCAAGGCACTTTGGAAATACTATCATCAATCCATCAACAACGCCAACACTTTCCTAAATACCAAACCCAACGCCAATGCAAGTTTATACGACATCAGGGAGTATTTTCAGGGCAGAAACACTACAGGAAAGATGAATCATAAAAGCGAAGACGAAACCTATACACAACTGATAGCCGATTTGCGCGATGCTTTGAAGGTTTTGGCAAAAAAAATAGAAGTGAAAGTGTATGAATATGGTTTTTTGAAAGCGTAAATTTCCTTGCTCAATAGGAAATAGGGTTTAAAACCCTACTAATTACCTACAAGTTTTTTGGAAAATCAATAAAAATATAAATATTTGATAATCAACATTTTATTTTTTTAATTTTCTCGGTTGGCAATCCGTTTAGTAAAGCCTAAAAAATAAATGGAAGGATAATAAAATATATTTTTGGTGTAGGGGTGGGGTTCACCCCCACCCAAACCACGCAAATAACTTTTAATTGAAACACCCTGTTTTTGGCTTGGG
>JAAFJK010000252.1 GCA_013298105.1 Cytophagales bacterium | reverse complement strand
TATTCTTGTAAGTTCTACAAAAAATACCATGTAGTAAGCCCTTTTGCGTGTGTAGCCCCCAAACCCCCGGAGGGGGATTTTCGTTTGCTACATTTTACTATCAAAGTCCTTATAAAGCCCCCTCCGGGGGTTTGGGGGCTGAACTTACAAAAAACACACCATAAAACAAATAAAAATGATTTATACGAAAATTTTACAGTAACACTATTTAGCCCCCAGCCCCAAAGGGGAGTTTTTGTGTAAGTTTGCATTTAAACTTGCCTACCAAAACACTAAAATAGGCGAAAATTGGAGATAATTCTCCCCTTTGGGGCAGGGGGCTAAACAATTACATTTTATGATAAATGCACCTTTAGTTTCTGTGCTGATGCCTGCTTATAATTCAGGAAAATATATAGCAGAATCTATAGAAAGTATTTTAAACCAAACATTCACAGATTTTGAGTTAATCATAGTAAATGATGGCTCTACAGATAATACAGTAGGAATAATAACCCAATATCTACATGACAAGCGCGTAAAATTATTTCATAATGAAAAAAATAAAGGATTAGCTTACACAAGGAACAAGTGTCTTGAATTGGCTCATGGGACTTTTTTAGCCAATTTAGATAGTGATGATATAGCCCTGCCTGATAGATTAGTAAAGCAAATAGAAGTCATGCAAAAATACCCAAATGTAGGCGTTTGCTGTAGCTGGTTTGAGTATTTTGGAGGAGAGGAAAATTCTCATTTTATATGTGAAACTCAAAAAGAGCAAGCACTTATAAAGATAGAACTTTTATTTGGCTGTATTATAGGCAACTCTACTGTGATGCTACGGGCTGATGTACTGAAGCAAAATAAATTAAACTATCATGCTGATTATCCACCTTGTGAAGACTATCATGTATGGTCGCAACTTATAACACATACAGCCTTTTATACCATTCCTGAAATATTGGTAAAATACAGAACACACCCCGAAAACACGAGTAGTTTGAATTTAACTAAATCTATTGTGAATAGGGAAAACATTATATTTTCCCAATTTAAAAAACTAAATATCATAGTAAATAGTGCCGAAATAAAAATAATAGACAAAATAATGAATAAATATAATATGAAAAATTCAGCTTTTGATATAATATATATTCATAATCTATTTATTCAAATTATTGATAATAACAAGCAAAAAAATATTTATAATCAAAAGTATTTGTATGATTTTTTGTATGCTCACTGGAAGCGAATCATAAATCTACCTGTAGATGAGTATAAAATAAGTTTTTTATATAAATTTTTGATTACTAAATTCTCTATCATAAATACTATGAATTTAAGTCAGCTAATCAAATTCATAACAAAATCTATTCTACATTGGAAAACCCGCACATGAAAAAGAAAGTCCTAATTATCCCTTCTTGGTATGTAAGTCATAGGCAAGACATGGCAGGCTCTTTTTTTAGAGAACAAGCTATCTTAGTGAAAGATGACTTTGACCTAAAGCTCGTGTACTTTAAATATAAACCTTGTACTGCTTTTTTTTTCTTTTTTGTCAAAACCTTATACAAATTAAGGCTTGCCTACCTACTGAAAAATATATTCTATCAAAAAGAAGAAATTGATGATGAGATAAATACACACTTTTTTACAATTTATACCTGTCCGAATATCAACAAAGATAGAAATAATTGGTTTTTGAAATGGCAAGTCCAACAAGTCATCGATACATTTTTCTTAGCAGAAAACTGGAAACCTGATTTAATCCATGCACACTGTACTTTTTATGCAGGTATTTTTGCAAATATTGTAGCTACAAAATACCATATTCCTTATATCATCACTGAACATCATGGTCCTTTCTTTGCCCATGAATATGGCAAGCACACTTTTTTTGAAGCTAAAAAAACCATAGAAAATGCCAACGTGATATGCGCTGTGAGTAGGCATCAAGCACGTATCATACTGATGCATAACTTTTTATGCAAACCCATCATCATAGGCAATTATGTCAATGAAACCCATTACCAAAAAAAAATAAATACGCAAAAAACAACCAAACCTATCAATATTCTCACTGTAGGCAATAGATTGCCTCTCAAAGACAGCGAAACCTTTGTATTGGCTATCAAAACCTTATTAGAAAATGGCTATGATGTGCAAGCAACTGTAATAGGTGGCTTACAAGAAAATGAAAATTTACAAAATTGTGGGTACTATCAAAAAGCGACAGCACTGGGAATAGCCCATAAATTCAACATCTTAGGAAAGGTAAATAAAGGTAATATGCCCAAACACTATGCTGAAGCCGATATTTTTGTCTCTACCAGTGTAGCAGAAAGTTTTGGCGTATCTGTGTGTGAGGCACTCCTCATGGAGATTCCTACTATAGCGGTAAGCAACGGAGGTATTGATGATATAAAATTAGAAAACTCAAATAATTGCTTCCTCGTGCCTATCCAAAACCCACTGAAAATAGCCCAAATCGTCCAAGAAATACTTAACGGCACAAAACACTTCGCCCCCAAGCCTCAGCGCGACTATATCATCGAGCAGTTTGGTACAAAAGCCTTTAAGAAAATAATCACAAATCTTTATCTGCAAGAAGCCTAACAACGCAAAGCATATTTTTTGCCAAAAAAAACAAGACCTCCCCCAAAGCCAAAACTTTGAGGGAGGTCTTGTTCGTACTTCTACTTTCCTTAATCTTTTTTGTTTGTCAATCGCATATCCACGCGGCGGTTTTTCTGTCTGCCGTCTGGCGTTTTGTTGTCTGCGATAGGCTTAGTTTCCCCAAAACCATCACTTGATACGCGTGTAGCATCTATGCCTTTGTCTTTCAAATAATCAGCTACAGCTTTTGCACGATTTTTTGAAAGTGTGAGGTTGGCGGCATCATCACCTTCGCTGTCTGTATGACCTTCAAGCACGATGCGCGTATCAGGATATTTCTTGAGCATAGCTGAAAGTTCATCAAGCAATGAATAAGATTCAGATTTGATGATGGCTTTGCCTGTTTCGAATAGCACTTTACTTGCGCGGTCTAAGATTTCGGGACAGCCTTTGTTTTGTTTTGGTCCGGGTACTGTAGGACATTTGTCGGTGCTATCAGGCGTACCGTCAGCATCTGTATCAGGACAGCCTTGAAACTCTACCGTACCTTTGTCATCAGGGCATTTGTCTTCGTTGTCAATAATGCCATCACCATCGCGGTCTGGACAACCCAAAAGTTCTTTTGTACCTTTTTCGTCAGGGCATTTGTCTTCTTTGTCCATGATGCCATCGCCATCGCGGTCTGGACAGCCCAAAAATTGTTTTGTACCTTTTTCATCAGGGCAGTTATCTTCTTTGTCAATGATGCCATCTTCATCGCGGTCGGGGCAACCTTTAGTTTCTTTGGGACCTTTCACGTCAGGACAAGCATCGTCTTTGTCTGCAATGCCATCGCCATCGCGGTCTGGGCAACCCTTAGTTTCTATGGGACCTTTTACGTCAGGGCAAGCATCTTTTACATCAGGAATACCATCTTTGTCTTTGTCGGGACAACCTTGAGTTTCTTTTGGACCTTTTACATCTGGGCAGAGGTCATCTCCATCAAATACGCCATCGCGGTCGCGGTCAGGACAGCCCCCACTATCGGGCGTACCTACTACGCCAGGACACTGGTCGACCATATCAGGCGAGCCATCATGGTCGCTATCAGGCAAACAACCAAACGAATCTACATTCAAACGGATTCGAAACGTTACACCTGATTTGACAGGAAAGCCCTCTTTGTCTAAAAGTTCACCTATGAACTCGATGTAGGTATTTGGATTGACTTTTTTCATTTCCTCTCCAAGTTTGTCAATCTTGCCTTGTATCTCAGTAGCTTGTGCGGTATATTTGGCTTCTTCAGCTTTGCGTTCCGCTTTTTTCATTTCTTTGTATTTGCCAAATTCCGTATCAATGCGGTTCAATTCACGCTTTACGACACCTAATTGGTTGCGTAGTTCGGTCTGTTCGTTGAAAAGAGGTGTTTTTTCATGAAAAACATAGTTTTTCAACACTTTGGGCAAGCGCGTCATGACTTCCCCATTGGATACCTCATCAAAGCAAGTCGCTCTGTGTCCTTCCATTTGGCTCAATGTACTGGGGCATTTGTCTTGTCCTGTGCCTTCAGGAATACCATCACAGTCGGGGTCTTTGGGGTCAGCATAAGGCACTTGTTTGGGTTTTGTAGGCTGTACTTGCGCTTGGGCAGGCAAGGTAAGAAATAAACCTACAAACAAGAGTAGTAAAATTTTACAACAATTCATGGGTAAATTTTGTGGGATTAAGTGTATTACGAAAAACTTTAGCGCAAAAATATAAAATTTCTATTCTATAACGCGAATATGTATGTTTTTTTATAAAATCACAAAAAATATTCTGCTTTCTGTGTTATCTTTGCATCACACCCCGAATATCATGACAGGTTTAAGCAAACTCATACAAATTACGCAAAAAGATACACATTGGATAGTCGGACTGATGTCTGGTACTTCTTTAGATGGCTTGGATATAGCCTTATGCAAAATACAAGGGCGTGGCAAAGATACCAAAGTGCATCTTGAGCATTTTACGACCTACCCATACACAGAAGCCCTCCAGCGCAAAATACGCGAAGTATTCGCCCAAGAAGTTGTAAAACTTTCTACAGTCTGTATGCTGAATCAGCGTATCGCTTCGCTTCATGCGCGTATGGTTTTAGAGAGTTTGGCAAAATGGGGCGTATCGCCCGAATACATAGATTGTATAGCAAGTCATGGACAAACCATTTACCACGCCCCGAAACGCTTACATCTAAAACCACACTACACCAATGCCACGCTCCAAATAGGCGATGGCGACCACATAGCCCACCGCACAGGCATCATCACAGTCAGCGACTTCAGGCAAAAGCACGTAGCGGCGGGAGGCGAGGGCGCACCATTGGTAGTGTATGGCGATTATGTTCTTTTCTCAAGCGAAACCGAAAACAGGGTTTTGCTGAATATTGGCGGAATCGCGAATTTCACTTACTTGCCTGCCACTGCCGATACTGCACTCGTGAGAGCCACCGACACAGGCGCAGGCAACACACTCATAGATACGGCTATCAGGCATTACTTGCCTCCCCTGCTGTATGATGATGAAGGCACTATAGCCAGCGCAGGCAAGGTAAATCTCGAACTGCTCAAGACACTAAAAGCACACCCATTTTTTTTACAATCTTTTCCAAAAACTACAGGGCAGGAGCTTTTTAATGCCAAGTTTTTTCAGGAGGCACAGCGCAACTCTCAAACATTAGACATTTCTACAGCCGACCTTGTGGCTACCCTCACGCGGTTCACAGCCGAAACGATAGCCGAAGCTATCCAAGAATATACACCCGATTGGCAAAAAAATGTGATATATCTGAGTGGAGGAGGCGCAAAAAACCTGACACTTGTCCAACATTTGACTGAACTTTTAGCTCCTTGCAAGTTCGCTGAATTTCGCACGCTTGGTTTTGCACCACAGGCAAAAGAAGCCACACTTTTTGCCCTTTTAGCCCACCAAACCCTCACAGGCAATGTCTTGCATTTGGGTACAAACCCTGCGCATATACCTGCCGTATCGCTGGGCAAGATTTCTTTGCCCAACTAAACCGAAGTTAGAGGTTTTAAATTCACTTTACATGAAAAAACTCGAAAAATACTTCTTACAACAACATGAACTTGCGCTCCAAAACCTTCAACTTGCCAAAGGCGTATGCAGCGAAAAAATCATGCATGAGCTGAGAGTAAGCATCAAGCGCATCAAGGCACTTTTGCATTTCGTTGTCGCACTGATACCCGAAGAAACTGAAGTTTTAAAAAAATATTTGAAAAAATACCAAAAAATATTTAAACTTGCAGGTGCAGTGCGTGATGCACAAATGAAACAAAAATTGGTAAGCGATTATACCAAACTATGGAACTTGCCTGCCCCCGAAGCCTATCAAATACACCTCGCCAAAATAGAAAAAGCTGCCTTCAAAGCCTTCAAACAATACGCACAAACCTTTAGTTTAGATGAAAAAGTAGGCAATGACTTGAAAAAGATTTGGAAAAAAGAACCCACAGAAAACATCTACGACAGCACAGAAACTATCCTAAGACAGCGCTTCACTGCTGTACGACACCTCATAGCCAATGCCCAAACAGACGAACCTTACCACGAAGCCCGCAAGATTATCAAGTCCATTTACTACATATTACATTTGATTTTTAAGCCTGAAAGCCTGCAACAGTACCAAGACCTGAAGTATTTGGAAGAAACGATAGGAGATTGGCACGATATTGCTGTACTCATAGATAACCTCTATGCCTTTGGGCAGTCTGGGCAGGCAAGTCAGGGATCTTTCTTGACCAAACTCTTAGCTGAAAAACAAACATTGCAACAAAAAATCCCCACGCTCGTACATGAAGAACTAAGATGTTGGAAGATTTTTGGCAAAATGAAAACCTACACACACTAAATTTTACTTACAATGCAAGTTTTTCATAGTATTTGAAGCTATTTTAACCCCAAAACCCACTAAACAAGCTCCAAAAGCCCAAACAAAATGTTAAAAAATTCTTAAAATAAGTATTTCCCCTCCAAAAAACAGGTGTTTTTTAGGCTTTTACAATAAAAAATTTTGTCAAAAGAATTTTTTATAAGTTAAAAAATACGAGGGTGTTACTTTTATTCATCAAACAGTATTAACTTTGTAAAAAAATGCGAGATAGTCAGATTATGGAGAAAATAAAACAAAGCGACGAGAGCGCCTTGGATTATCTTTATAAAAAAAACTATAAGATGATGACACGCATTGTAACCAATAACAACGGAACAGAAGACGAAGCAAAAGATATTTTCCAAGACGCAATCATCATATTTTGGCAAAAGGTACGTTCAGATGACTTTCAGCTTACCTCCAAAATAAGTACCTTCCTCTATAGCGTATGCCAAAACCTTTGGCGAAAAGAGCTGGAAAGGAAATCAAAACAGACCAATGAAATAGCAGATATAAAAGAATATAGCGACTTTGATAGACAAGAACGAGAGAACATATTGCACAGTTGTATGAATGAATTGGGCGAAACGTGCAGAAAGGTATTGATGTATTATTACTTTGATAACTTTTCTATGCAAGAAATAGCAGAAAAACTCGGCTTCGCCAATGCAGATACAGCCAAAACAAAAAAGTACAAATGTAAAAAAGAGCTTGATGACCTCATCAAATCTAAATACAAAGCCACAGACTTCTTAGACTAAAAGTAACCTCATGCCATTGGACTTCACGCCCGAAAACCTCGACCGCTATTTCAAAAAGCAACTTTCTGAAGTAGAACAGAAAGCTGTAGAACAAAAAATGTCCCAAGACCCGTTGTTGAAAAGTGAAATTCACTTTCAAGAAGAGGTCATAGAAGCTATTTGCCAACGCAGAAAATGGGAAATCAAGCAACGCTTAGACGCGCTCGCGCCTGAGTCTTCGCCCATGCTCAATATCCCACGCATAGCTTTTGGTACCACACTTACTATAGCAGGTTTACTTACAGCTACGCTTTTTTGGTTTGACAATAAAAAGATTCAGAAAACAGAAAACAAACCTAAAATATCAATAGTAGAAGAAAAGCAACCTTTCAAAATAACACCCAAAGTTACAGAAAATACGGCTGTTGCGCCTATTTACAAGCCTACACCTGCCCCTATAGCAGTGGTAGATATACCTGTAAAAAAACAAACTCAAGAAGTCGAAAATATACCCGCTCAAGCCCCTTGCCTCCCCGAAGCGCAAGCTGAAAACATGGCTATCTCTACTCAAGAAGCGTTTGTAAAACTATATGATGAAATGCTTTGGTTTGAGATGAG
>JAAFJK010000206.1 GCA_013298105.1 Cytophagales bacterium | reverse complement strand
TCAATCTATCTGCACAGGTAAGGCAGGTAATTTATAATCCTTCCCTGAAAGTAGGCTTGCAAATGGCTACAGTTTCGCAAGATATGATGAAAATACAAACTAAAAAAAGCCTCGAAGACGTGGTTTTCAATGTGCAGAACACCTATTTCAACATACAACTTTTGCAATGCCAAATAGCTTTTGTGAGTGTCAATCAGACAGGACTACAGAAATTGGTGGAGCTTACCGAAAAACTCCAAAAAGGCGGTTTGGCAAAAAAAATAGAAGTGGAACGCCTGCAAATGACTATCAAAAACTTGGAATTGCAGAAGCAAAATGCAGAAGTAAATATCCAAAAATTGAAAAATGTACTGCAGTTTTTGATGGGAACGTCTGCTATAGAAAATATCACGGTTGATGACTTTTCAGAAGAGAACTTCATCAAACTCGAAAACTTGGCGGACACGGGACAACGTACTGACCTTGCGCTTTTGGAAACACAAACCAAAATTTTGTACTTAGAACAGAAAAATATCAGGGCGGGCTACTTGCCTACCATCAACGCGAATGGAACACTTGCCTACATGGGCTTCAACAACCGATTCAATCCGATTGAAACTATCAACAAACGACTGTACCCCAATAGCTTCGTGGGTGTGCAACTTTCTATGCCTATTTTTGATGGAATGATGCGCCACAGACAACTGAAAACCAAACAATTAGATACAGAAAAATTATTACGACAAAAGCAAATCGTAATCCAAAATGCGGAAGTAGAGAAGCTAAATGCCAAAATACAATACGAAAGAAAATATTGCCTTAGCTGAAAAAAATATGAACCTACAGCAAACGCTTTTCAAAGCAGGACAAATCGCTTTTCAAGAAATCGTCAATGCCCAAAACAGCATTGAGGAAGCCCAAAACAACTATCTAAACGGCTTATTGAAAATCAAAATAGCCGAGTTGGAATGGAAAAAAGCAAACGGAAAATTAGCCCCCTAACCCCCAAAGGGGGGAATTCATCAACCGTGTTTGGTGTCCCACCAAACACACAAATCATCAATCAAATGAAAAAAATAATCTTCTTCAGCGCATTGGCTCTTATAGGCTTGAGCGCGTCAGTTTGGGTGCTTTTAGGCAACCAGAAAATTGTGCAAAACAAAGTCTATAGGCACAATACAGCACAGGCAGTTTTTGTAAAAACAGCCAAAGTGGAACTTCAAGAAATCTCTCAAGGCAATCGCTTTTTGGGCGTTTTTGAACCCAATCGTGAAATCAATGTACTCGCAGAGGCAAATGGAAAAGTCCTCACTGTAGGCGTACAAGAAGGTGATTATGTAGGCGTAGGCACATTGATTGCCAAAATAGATGACGAGATGTTGCGCTATCAACTCATGTCCGCAGAGGCAAATCTGAAGCAATCGCAGACAGACCACACTACTTTTGAGGGCTTGGCGCAAGCAGACGCATTGCCACGCACACAAGCAGAAAAAGCAGAATTGGCTACCAAAATCAACGATTCACAGGTAAAACAGCTTCAAAAACATATTCGCAACACGACCATCGCAAGCCCGTTTGCGGGAGTTGTAACAGCGAAAATGTTTGATTTAGGTTCGGTAGTCAGTGTGGGAACGCCTTTGATACGTCTTACAGATATTGGTACGCTTAAGCTCGTCATCAATGTACCTGAAAAAGACGTTTTCAAATTCACAAAAGGACAATCTTGGGACATTCTCACAGACGTACACATGGGCGCGAAGTTCAAAGGCACTGTTGTCAATGTAGGCGACAGGGCGGACAATGCACGCAATTATCCTATCCAAATACAGGTAAGCAATCAAGCCCAAAACCGCCTCAAAGCAGGTATGAATGGCTACATAGAGTGGAGTGAAGACGTAAAAAGCAAAAGATTGGCAATTCCAAGAACTGCCCTTGTCAGCACTTCTAAACAGCCTCAAGTTTTTGTAGTCGAGGCAGGCAAGGCGGTCTTGAAAAATATCGTATTGGGTGCATCAAACGAAACTTTCTTTGAGGTATTGCAAGGGCTTGACGAAGGCACGGAAGTGGTAGTAAGTGGTCAAATCAATCTTGAAAACGGTACGAATGTAAAAAGCCCCCTAACCCCCGAAGGGGGGAACAATGTAAAAAAAAGACCCTAACCCCGAAATCTCATGACCTTAACAGAAATAGCTATCAAAAGACCTTCCTTAATTATCGTAATATTCACGATATTGGTAGGCAGCGGTTGGTTCGCACTCAACAATTTGAATTACGAATTGTTGCCAAGTTTTTCGCAACCCGTCATTGTCGTTACGACACCCTATCCAGGTGCCTCGCCTTCTGAAGTAGAACAGCAAGTTACCAAAAAAATGGAAGATGCGTTCTCAGACCTCGAAGGGCTTGATGAAATCAAATCCAAGTCTTTGGAAAGTGCCTCTATAGTCATAGTAACATTCCGACATGGAGCAAAACTTGATGTATTGATGCAAGAAGCCCAAAGACGCATTGAACGCATCAAAAAAGACTTGCCTACCGAAGTGAAAAACTCCGTCATGAGCAAAATATCGCCCAGCGACCAGCCTATCATGACGCTTATCTTGAATGCCAATATTGATGACAGAGTATTCAGACAGAAAGTAGAAGACGAGCTATTGCCCCAATTCCAACAAATCAAGGGATTGGCGGATATTAAATTGGTGGGAGGCGAGAGGCGCGAAATCCGCATCAATGTCAATCAAGACAAATTGCGTTTTTACAATCTTTCGCTTTTGCAAGTTACACAGGTATTGAAAAATGCGAACTTAGAATTTCCGACAGGCAAGGTAAAAAATCCTGACGAACAAGTTACGGTGCGTTTGGCAGGCAAGTTGCAAACCCTCCAAGAACTGAAAAAGTTAATCATTTTTACCAATCCACAAAACAGTAGCCCTATCCGCCTCGAAGACGTGGCAGAGGTAAAAGATGCCATTCGAGATATTGAGAGCATCAGTCGTTTGAATGGCAAAAATGGTCTTTCACTTATCATTCGTCGCCAAAGTGATGGCAATGCTGTAGAAGTGAGCAAAAACGTACAGAAAAAATTAGCCCAACTCGAAAAACATTATGCCTCTATAGGTTTGGCAGGCAAGGTGGTAGATGATTC